>DASWIU010000205.1:0-7976 GCA_036397515.1 Desulfurivibrionaceae bacterium
CATGCCTGCCAGATGTACAAGAGCCCCCTGCTCACCCTGTTCATCGACATCGGCACCAACGGCGAGATCGTGGTGGGCAACGAGGAGTGGATGGTCTGCGCCGCCTGTTCCGCCGGCCCGGCCTTCGAGGGCGGCGGCATCAAGCACGGGATGCGGGCCAATGCCGGGGCCATCGAAAACTTCCATATCCACCCCGAAACCCTGGAGCCGATGATCATCACCATCGACCGCATCAAGCCCTGCGGCATCTGCGGCTCCGGGCTGATCGCCATCGTGGCCGAGCTGCTGGAGGCGGGGGTCATCGACCAGCAGGGCAAGTTCAACCGAGGCTTCGACCATCCCCGCATCCGCCAGGGGATCGACGGCTACGAATACGTGCTGGCCTGGGCCAAGGACACCCTCATGGGCGAGGACATCGCCATCACCGAGGTGGATCTCGACAACCTGACCCGGGCCAAGGGCGCCATGTACGCGGGCTACGTCACCCTGCTCGAATCGGTGGGCATGACCTTTGCTGATCTGGACCGGGTGATCATGGCCGGCAACTTCGGGGCCTACATCGATCTCGAACAGGCGATCTGCATCGGGCTGCTGCCGGACATCGACCGCGACAAGTTCTACTATCTGGGCAACGCCTCCATGCTCGGCTGCCAGATCAGCCTCACCGACCACGTCCGCTTTCGGGAACGGATGATGGTCAGCTCGCTGATGACCAACCTGGAGCTCTCGGAGAGCGCCCAGTTTATGAACCACTACATGGCCTCGCTCTTTTTGCCCCACACCGATATGTCGCTCTTTCCTACCGTCCGGGACAAGCTGCCCAGGTAACAATAGAGAGCGCAAAATAGCAACCCTTCGACAGGGCTCTCCTGAGCTTGCCGAAGGGCTCAGGGTGAACGGAATTTTACTGTATTGAGAAGAGAACCTCCGTTCACCCTGAGCCTGTCGAAGGGTTGCTTTGCCGAATCACCTGTTTCGCGACGATTTCAACCTTTTCCGGGCGCGTCACCAAACTCATGGAAAACATTGAACCCGACCTGGCAGTCTGCCTGATCCACAACCTGGCCCAGCCCGAGGCGCTTTTTCCCTTTCTCGACGCGCTCCTGGCCCAGGCCGACCCGGTGGCCCTCGAAATCATCGTGGTGGCCGGCCAGCCGGAGCATCCCGCCCTCGCCCGGCTGGAACGGGCTTTCCCGGAGATCACCATTCTGGAAAACAGCGGCGGTGACCAGCCGGCCAAGGCCCGCAACCACGCCTGCCGGTTGGCCACGGCCCGCTATCTCTCCTTCTGGGATGAAAATCTCCGGCCGCAGCCCGGCTGCCTTGCCGCCCTGGTCCGGTTTCTCGATGAAACCCCGGATGCGGGACTAGCCGCGCCCCGGATCGTTGACCTGCAGGGCATGGTCCGGCCCTCGGTGCGCTCCGCCCCGACCCTGGCCTCGATCCTCTGCCAACACACCCCCCTGAGGCGGCTGCTCCCGGCCGCGCCCCTCATCCTGAAAGCGCATCTGCTCACGGAACAAGACCATCTGCGCGCCTTTGAAGCGCAATGGCTCCTGGACACCTGCCTGGTGATCCGACAGGAGGTGGCAGAGGAGATCGGCCTGCTGGACGAAGGCTTTGCCGCGCACTACGCCGATGCCGATTATTGCCTGCGGGCCCGCCAGGCAGGCTGGCACCTCCACTACCTGGCCGAGGCCGTGGCCATCCACAGCGCAGCGGAATCCGTCCCGCCCCAACCCGCCGCCGGCAACACCCCGCGCCTGGTGGGCGACTGCACCCGGTTGCTGTTAAAAAAATGGCTGCGGCCCGCGCAAATCCCCGGTTGATGTGCCCCCAAAAGAGCTGTTGAAAACTTAGTTCACTTTTTGTTGGCTGCCTGTTGAAAACCTGTTGATATCCCCCTGGAGTTCCCCACAACTCCTTGGCAGAGTAAGGTTCCATCCATTGCCGCCCTTTCGCCGAGCCAGCTGCTTCCCTGTTGATTTCTTACACGTTTCACGTGAAACCATGATGGCTCGTCCGAATGGCCCGTGCGACAAAGTGCCACGCTGGGTAAAAATTATCCGTCTGCTCCTGTGCGCCTGGATACCTTTTACCCAGATTTCCCCATGCCCCTCGCGGACCTCCCCATAGCCGGATCTGAAATTATCCGCGCTGATTCAAGGAAATGGAACCCTGGCCGTTGGCACTGGCATGGTTCGTGATATATGGCTGCCCAGAGTCTTGCGTCCCGGTTTTCACCCACGCCCATTCCGATGTTTATAACCAGAGGAGGATTGTTTCCATGCGAAAAACCACAATGTTACAAATCAGCACCATTCTGGCGGGCTCCCTGCTCAGCGCCACCCTGGCCTTTGCCGCCACCGACTACAGCGTCATGACCAACGAAGAGCTGGCCGCCAAGCGCGGCAGCATGAAACAAGCCCCCGTGGAAGAGCGCAACGCCTTCCAGAACGAATGGCAAAACCGGGTGCAGAAGATGACCCCGGAGGAAAGGCAGAAAGCCGTGGGACAGCCGGAGAATGCGCCGCGTGACGGATCGGGTCAGAAATCAGGCCAGAAACAAGGCATGGGCGGCAAGGGCTCCGGCGGAGGGGGCACCATGGGTGGCGGAATGGGCTCCGGCTCGGGCATGGGCGGAGGCATGATGGGCGGTGGCATGGGCGGCGGACGGCGTTAAGCCCTCCTTTCCTTGGACCTTTGCCACTCATCACGGCCAGACAGCATGTCTGGCCGTGATGCCTTCTCTCTCAGTCAACTCCTTTGCTTTCACCGCAGTTAAAATCCCATTGGCCCGCAGCCGAGCACCGGAGAGGCTGCCGAAAAAGGAGTTTGCACTGTTTGAGGCGTAGCCGAGTTTGCAAACTCCCGGCAGCATCGAGGAGCACAGGGCATCCCGCCTGCGGCGGGACAAGAGACACAGGGGGCCCTTTCTTTGGTTCGTTTCTTTGGGCAAACAAAGAAATGAACAGATGAATAAAGCCTATTCCCCCGGCAATTGAGATTGCTTGGTACACAAAAATTCTTATTGGATCACCCCATGAACAGGCCAAAAAGCGATGGCCTCCCGCCTAGGTATATCCACCGATTTCCTTGCCAATCCGACACTTTTTTGCACCACCTCGCCCTGTTGCCTGTTGACATCCGTTTTGTAAAACGCTATTTTCCCACGTTACCATGCACTCTTACACGCGGGAAAACCGCCGTTTCCGTCGGGAGCGGTAATATATATTTCGATTGAACCTACAGCACGGGAGAAAACAATGAAGGTAGCAGCCATCGCGGAAAGCATCAACATCATGGGTAAAAGAAGCGGCACCGCCATGAAGGAACGGGTTCCTGGCCCGGTTCAGGAGATGGCCAAGGAAGAGTCCGCCGCCGGCGCCTCCTACCTGGATCTCAACATCGGCCCGGCCCGCAAGGACGGGATCGAGCTGATGCCTTGGATTGTGCAGACCGTGGAAGCGGCAAGCTCCGTGCCCCTTTGCCTGGACACCACCAACACCGACGCCATGGCCGCCGGGTTCAAGGTGGTGAAAAACCGCGAAGCCGCGATCATGAACTCCATCTCCGCCCAGCCCGAGCGGATGGAAAAACTCATCCCCGTAGCCGCCGAGGCAGGCTGCAATGTTATCGCCCTGCTCTGGGGCCCGGAAGGCATGCCCCGCGACTCCAACGAGCGCTGCGCCATGGCCGTGGACCTGATGATGGCCCTGGCCGAGGCCGGCATCCCCAACGAAAAAATGCTCTTCGACCCGATCGGCACCCCCATCACCCTGGGCGCCGACCAGCTCGCCTCCGGTCTTGAGTTCATGTCCATGCTGCAGGAAATCGCTCCGGGCGCGGGTTCCACCGTGGGTCTGTCCAACGTCAGTAACGGCGTGGCCGAGCACCTGCGCAAGTACCTGGACCGCACCTACCTCATCATGCTGATGAAGCACGGGATCACCACCGCCATCGTCAACTCCTACGACACCGAGCTGATGGCGATCTGCAAGGGCGAGCGTCAGAACCTGGTGGACATGGTCCACGGCATGATGGACGGCAACGATCCCGATCCTTCCGGCCTGACCGGCACCGCCATGGAGCACTATAAAACTTATAAGGTTCTCTCCGGCCAGAACGTATTCAGCGAGTCCTGGCTGACTCTGTAAAAAAGCGGTATCATATAGAGGCCGCTTTCTCGAATCCGGGACGGCCTTTCTAAAAGAGGAGGCCGCTGGTCTCCTCTTTTTTTTGGGAGATTTGGCAGTGCAAATCCCCATTGGCACGCAGCCGAGCACCGGAGAGGCTGCCGAAAAGGGGATTTGCACTGTTTGAGCGAAGCGAGTTTGCAAAGCCCCGGCAGCATCGAGGAGCACAGGGCATCCCGCCTCCGGCGGGACAAGGGACACAGGGTGCCTTTTCTTTGGTTCGTTTCTTTGGGCAAGCAAAGAAATGAACAGAAGAATAAAGTCTATTGCTTGGTAGGTAGATTTTTATTTGAGGCATGGAAGTTATGGCAGACATTCCCTCGCACCACATGATCTACGGCAGCCTCGCCGATTACATCACCGGCGAACCGCTGGTGGACACCGACGACGAGCGTTACCGCCAGAAACTGGCCCGGCTGCTCGTGGAAGAACGAGGCTTTGCCAAGAACGAGCTGACCATGCGGCGCCGGATTGAAACCCTGTTCGCCCATCAGTTCGTGGCCTCAAAGATCGATATCGTGGTGAGTATCGGAGACCAGCGGGTGCTGGTGTTGCGCTACGGCCCCGGCTCGCTGGTGACCCGCGAGCGTCCGGCCATTGCCGCAGCCAGGGTGCTTGAGGAGAATCAAATAATCCCCCTGGTCGTGGTGACCAACGGCGAGGATGCCGAATTGCTGGACAGCCGCACCGGCAAGGTGCTGGAAACCGGGCTGGGGGCCATCCCCACCCGAGAGGCGGTTGTCGCCCTGCTACCCGGCCTGGATTTTACTCCTGTTGCCTCGGAACGCAGAGAGCCGGAGTTGCGGATATTGAATGCCTTTGATGTGGAAACCTGCTGCGCCGGTGGCCCCTGCGCCCTGCCGGGGGCGAAAGAAGGCTGATTTTTTTTTTGCCACGAAACCCACGAAAGGACACGAAATAGAAAAAACGATTCCCCCTGAAAAAAGCCTGTCCCGATCTGCGACCCCATAAAAATTTCGTGTTTTTCGTGGGTTTCGTGGCAAAAGTTTTGTGGCAAAAGTTATCCTTGGAGAAATCATCATGACACACCCCCCCTGGAGCAAGACAAGCTGGCAGCAGTTCACCGCCCTACAGCAGCCCAACTGGCCGGATAAAAACGAGTTTGCCGAGACGGTGCAGACCATCTCCAAGCTGCCGCCCCTGGTCTTTGCCGGGGAGATCCGCACCTTGAAGAAGCAGCTGGCCCTGGCCGCCGAAGGCAAGGCCTTTCTGCTCCAGGGCGGCGACTGCGCCGAGGAATTTTCCATGTGCACCGCCCCCTCCATCCGGGAGCTCTTGAAGGTTATCCTGCAGATGGCGGTGATCATGAGCTACGCAGGCGGCAAGCCGGTGATCAAGGTGGGCCGCATGGCCGGCCAGTACGCCAAGCCCCGCTCCGCCGACACCGAGATGATCAATGGCGTGGAGCTGCCCAGCTACCGGGGCGACATGGTCAACGCCATCGAGCCGACCCCCGAGGCCCGGCGGCCGGACCCGCAGCGGATGCTCAAGGGCTACCACCTGGCCTGCGCCACCATGAACATCCTGCGCGCCTTCACCATGGGCGGCTACGGCTCTTTGGAGCGGGTGCATTCCTGGAACAACGAGTTCGTGGGCCGCTCCCCCCAGGGGCAGCTCTACGATAAACTGGCCCGCCAAATCGACCAGGCCATCAATTTCATGCGCATCGTGGGAATCGACACCGATATCCCCCAGCTCAATCAAGCCAGCTTCTTTACCTCCCACGAGGCGCTGCTTCTGGGTTACGAGCAGGCCCTGACCCGCCAGGATTCCACCACCGGCGACTGGTACGACTGCTCGGCCCACATGCTCTGGATCGGCGAGCGCACCCGCCAGATCGACGGCGCCCATGTGGAGTTCTTCCGGGGGGTGCATAACCCCATCGGGGTCAAGATCGGCCCCAATCACAACCTGGATGATGTGAAAAAGCTGGTCAGCGTGCTCAACCCGGACAACGAGCCGGGCCGCTTGACCCTGATCACCCGCTTCGGCGCAAAAAAAATCGGCGACAGCCTGCCTACCCTGGCCCGGGCCATGAAGCAGGAGGGGTTCAAGCTGGTCTGGAGCTGCGACCCCATGCACGGCAACACCTACACCGCGGAGAGCGGCCACAAAACCAGAAATTTTGACGAGATCATGAACGAGATCCGCTCGTTTTTCGAGATCCACTGGGCAGAGGGCACGGTGCCCGGCGGCATCCATTTTGAAATGACCGGGGAAAACGTCACCGAATGCACCGGCGGCGGGAGAAAGATCCTCGATCACCACCTGGCCGAGAACTACCGGACCAACTGCGATCCGCGCCTCAACGCGGAGCAGAGCCTGGAGCTGGCCTTCCAGATCGCCGAGCTGATGCGGGAAAAATAAAGGAACCACTTTTCTTTAGAAGTCCCCTCTCCCATTGCGGGAGAGGGTTAGAGAGAGGGGGAAGTCGGCAGAGCAACCCTGTTGGCAACTTCACCCACCCCCCAGCCCCCTCCCGTCAAGGGAGGGGGAGCTTAAAACAAAAAGCTACAAGGTGTATCATGCCAGGAATAATCCATGCTGCTTGAGCTAAAAAATCTCTCCGCCGGTTTCTACTCGGACCGCGGCTTCACCCCGGTGCTGGACAAGGTCTCCTTCTCTATTGCCCCCGGAGAAACCGCGGCCCTGGTGGGCGAATCCGGGTCCGGCAAATCGGTGACCGCCCTTTCCATTTTGGGGCTGCTGGAAAAAGACGCGGCCAAGATCGAGGGAGAAATCCTCTTCAATGGGGAAAATCTGGTAGCCTTTCCGGAAATGCGGTTGCGCCGGATTCGCGGCAACCGGATCGCCATGATCTTCCAGGAGCCCATGACCTCGCTCAATCCGGTCTACTCCATCGGCGCCCAGCTCATTGAGCCGCTCATCCTGCATCAGAATCTCGACAAAAAAGAGGCGGCACTAAAAGCCGAGAATCTCCTGGAGCGTTGCGGGATTCCCGACGCAGCCCAGCGGCTGAACAGCTTTCCCCACCAGCTCTCCGGCGGCCAGCGCCAGCGGGTGATGATCGCCATGGCCCTGGCTTGCCGCCCGGACCTGTTGATCGCCGACGAGCCGACCACGGCCCTGGATGTCACCATTCAGGCCCAAATCCTGGCCCTGATCAAGGAGATCCAGCAGGAGCTGGGCATGGCGTTGCTGCTCATCACCCACGATCTCAATATGGTGGAAAAGATCGCCCAGCAGGTCCATATAATGCATGAGGGCAGGATCGTGGAAAGCGGCCCCACGGCCGAGGTATTCCGCAACCCGCGGAACCCCTACACCATTCATCTCCTGAACAGCGTGCCCCACGAGGCCCCTACCCCCAAGGACAACCCGCCCCCGCTCCTGACCGCCGCCAACCTCTCCTGCCATTTCCCGATCAAGGCCGGTTTTTTCCGGCGCACGGTGAACACCATCAAGGCGGTGGACGAGGTGAGCCTGACCATCCGACAGGGCACCACCTTCGGGGTGGTCGGCGAATCCGGCTCGGGCAAAAGCACCCTGGGCATGTGCCTCTTGAAACTGGTCAACAGCCGGGGAACCCTGCTCTACGAAGGCCGCGATCTGCTGACCCTTTCCAACAGCCAGTGGCGGCCCCTGCGCCGCGATCTCCAGGTGGTGTTTCAGGACCCCTTCTCCTCCCTGTCGCCGAGGCTCAATGTGGGTCAGATCGTGGGCGAGGGGTTGAGTGTGCATGGCTTGGGCAACCGGGAGGAACGCAAAAAACGGGTGGCCGAGGCGCTGGTCGAGGTC
>DASWIU010000206.1:0-10470 GCA_036397515.1 Desulfurivibrionaceae bacterium
ATGGTTGTGGTGGTTGATGCAAAACAGGTGGATGACTGTATGCAGCAACTGATAGCTCTGGGTGAGACCCCGTATCTTATCGGGGAGATTGACGCCATGAAGGAAAAAGACACCATGGCCGTTGAGGTTGATTGCGGCTGATTTTATTGTTTGTCTGGTTTTTTATTCAAGGCCCACGGTTTTCCGTGGGCCTTTTTTGTTGGAGATTCAGCTGCCGCAGTCTTTGGTCCCGCCCTTGATCTTGTAAATGGCATGCTGCAAAGCGGGGAGCACGGCCTCCAGGTTTTCCCTGGCCGCTTTTTTGCTGCCCGGGAGGTTGATGATCAGGCTGTTTTTTCGGATGCCGGCGATTCCTCGGGAAAGGATGGCATTGGGGGTTTTTTGCAGGCTGGCCTGACGCATGGCCTCGCCGATGCCCGGAATTTCCCGGTCCAGGATCGCCCGGGTCGCTTCGGGGGTCAGATCGCTGGGGGAAACGCCGGTGCCGCCGGTGCTCAGGATCAGATCGATTTTTTCTTCATCCGCCCAAGCCCGGAGAGTCTCCTGGATTATGGTGATCTCGTCCGGGACGATTTTATAGGCCACCACGGAAAATCCCTGTTCGCTGAGCATTGCTTGCAGCTGCGGGCCGCTGGTGTCTTCCCGCTCTCCGCGTGAGCCCTTGTCGCTGATGGTCAGTATGCCGCCGGTGTATGAGGTCATGCTTTGTCTCCTTCGGGCCGGTTGAGGTCTGTTCGCATAGTAGTAAGAAAAATCCAATGAAGTCAAGCAGCTAATCGGAATGGCTGTTGTCTTCTTCCGGGCAACCTGCTATTTTGGTAACTGTCCGGCAGCACCACATCTGCGTTGTCATCGGCCTGCTCATGTGCAAAAGCACACTTCGCAGACCTCTTCCTAGCATCTGCGGCACTGCTGAACAGTTACCTTTGGGGGCTGCTTTTCGGCTTGACCTGGATAGTTGCTGTTTTGATCGATAACAATAGAGCCGTATTTGTTTTTGGGTGACTTTTAATGAAAAAACCCTCGCAGGACACAGGGAAAATAGCCAGATCCGCCGGCACAGTCGGGGTGGCCGTGATGTGCAGCCGTGTCCTGGGGCTGGTTCGCGAGCAGGTATTTGCCACCTTTTTCGGGGCGGGCTTTGCCTTCGACGCATTTGTGGTGGCTTTCCGTATCCCCAATCTGCTGCGTGATCTCTTTGGCGAAGGGGCCTTGAGCGCCGCCTTTGTCACGGTTTTTTCCGATTATGAAACCAACAAGGGCGAAAAGGCGACCTGGGCCCTGGCGAGCAATGTCTTGGTCTTTATCGGCATTTTGCTCAGCTGTCTTACCCTGTTGGGGGTGTTGTTTTCCGAGCAGATCGTCGGCTTCATGGTCGAGGCCGAGTTTGAGTCGATTTCCGGAAAAGTCGCGCTCACCGCGCTTCTCTCGGCAATCATGTTTCCCTTTCTCATCTTTATCTCCCTGTCCTCGGTGGTGATGGGGATTCTGAACACCAGGGGGCGGTTTTTCGTTCCGGCCTTGGCCGCGGCCTTTTTCAACCTGGGCTCGATCATCGGCGGCGTCGGCTTTGCCCTGCTCATGCCCCGGTTCGGCCAGCCGCCCATCGTCGGCATGGCCATCGGCACCCTGATCGGCGGCCTGCTCCAGCTTGCCTGCCAATTGCCCGTTCTGTTCAAGGCCGGATTCGTCTTTATGCCGCAGCTCGATCTTCGCCATCCCGGCCTGCGCCGCATCATGAAACTCATGGCTCCGGCGGTGATCGGCCTTGCGCCCTTACAGATCAACGTGCTGATCAATACCTACTTTGCCTCTTCCCTGGCCGAGGGCAGTCTTTCCTGGCTCAGTTACGCTTTTCGCCTGTTCTGGCTGCCGGTGGGTCTTTTCGGGGTGGCTCTCTCCACCGCCACCCTGCCGGTGATTGCCCGGTATGCCGCGCTCAAGGATATGGACCGGCTGCGGGAGACCTATGCCTCCTCGTTGACCCTGGCCTTCTCCCTGACTATTCCCGCTTCGGTGGGGTTGATGCTGCTGGGCGAGCCCATCACCAGGGTCATCTTCCAGCACGGCAACTTTGACAGCCTGGCCACCGTGAGGACCGCCGAGGCCTTGTCCTGTTATGCCGTGGGGCTTTTTGCCTATTCCTCGGTCAAGATCATGGTCCCGGTCTTTTATGCCCTGGATGAAACCCGGTATCCGGTGCTGGGCAGCTTTCTGACCATGGCGGTCAACGTGCTCCTGGTCTGGCTTACCATTGACTTTTTGCAGCACAAGGCCCTTGCCCTGTCGATCTCCTGCGCCATGATCCTGAATTTTCTTTTCCTGAGCACAATATTGTACCGAAAGCTTGCCGGGTATTCCCTGCGCTATCTTTTCTCCGGGCTGGGCAGGGTTCTTGGTGCCTCGCTGGCCATGGCTCTCTGCTTGTTCGGGGTGCAATATCTTCTCGCGCCTCTTACCGAGGGCAGTTTTTTGGGAAGCGTTGTCTCGCTGGCCACGGCTATCGCTGCGGGGGGGACGGTCTATGGGATAACGCTCTATGCCTTGGGGTTCAAAGAGTTGACCATGCTGGTGGATCGGGTCCGTCAGCGTTTTGGCTGGGGAGGATGATTTCCGGCTCTAGGCAAGCTGGCGCAGTAAACTAAGCTGAGCCATCAGGGCCGGGACGGCGGTATCGACGCGGAGGATGCGGGGGCCGAGGCTGAAGGGAATAAAGCCTTGCTCCTTGAAGCGTTGCACCTCAAAATCAACCCAGCCCCCTTCCGGGCCGATGGCAAGGACCGCCCGTTGGGCAAGCAGGCCTCCGGCAGCCTGGGCAATGGTTTGCTCTCCTTCCGGATGGGCGAGCAGCCGGATCGGGCAATCGCTGAGCAGTTCGGGCAGGGAGTCTTCCACGAAGGGCCGGAAGCGGGGATGGACGGAGATCTCCGGCATCTTGGTGTCAATGGCCTGTTCAAGCCCAAGGAGCAGCGGTTCGGTAAAACCGTTGTTCTGGATGAGGGTGGAGCTGAAAAAACTTTTTTCAACCCGGTTGGCGTTTATCAAAAAGATCCGGGTCACCCCCATGGAGACCGCCTGGGCCAAGACCCGTTTCAGCATGATCGGGCGGGGCACGGCCAGGATCAAGTCGGTGGGCGGGAAGGTCGGCGGTTCGGTGGTGAGATGCACCTCAAGCACAACGTGGGTGTTGTCCATCTCCCGGATGCAACCGGTGCCGAGCAGGCCGCCCAGCATGCCGACCCGGACGCTGTCCCCGATTGTGGCGCGGAGGATCTTGCGGATGTGGTCGGCGCGGCGTCCGGTCAGGGTGGCGTGGTGATCGGTCAGTTCCTGCGGATGGAGTAAAATCAGGTTCATAATGGATATGGTTCCAACTTTTTTTTACAATCTGCTTTTGACGGTGGGGGTGATTGTATTCGCTCCGCTTCTTTTCGTCAAAGTTATACTAACGCCCAAGTACCGCAACCGTTCCGCCAAGCGGCTGGGATTCGCCCTGGGGGAAAGGCCCGGCGGTTCAGGGGCGGATAGGCCCCGCATTTGGGTGCATGCCCTGTCCGTGGGCGAGGTGGCATCCGCCCGGAATCTGGTGCAGGAGCTGCGGCGGAACTATCCCCAGGGGATTCTTGTTTTTTCTTCGGCCACCAGGGCCGGGGAGTCTTTTGCCCGTTCCATCCTGGGGGAAGATGTCGATTGCTTCGTGCCCTTTCCCTTTGATCTGCTTTGGAGCGTAAAACGGCTGGTTTCCTGGGTGCGGCCCGATCTTTTTGTTTTGGTGGAGACCGATTTCTGGCCGAACTTCCAGAGGGAACTCAACCGGCGGGGCATCCCTTCTCTTTTGGTCAACGGCCGGGTCTCGGCAGGTTCGCTGGCCAGCTACCGCAGGTTCCGCTGGCTCTTCAAGCCGCTTTTTAATTCCTTTCAAGCCCTTGCCATGCAGACGGAACAGGACGCCATCAGCATGCGGCAACTGGGGGTTGACCCAGCTCGCCTGGCGGTTCTGGGTAATCTGAAATACGATGCGGCCCTGTCCGGAAGCAGCGCCAAGGCGGGGCTTGACCGGACCGCCTTGCACATCCCGGCACAGGCCCTGGTCTGGGTGGCAGGCAGCACCCATCGAGGCGAGGAAGAGATTATCTTTGCCGTCTTCCAAAAGCTTTCTCAATCCTTTGCCGATCTTTTTCTGGTCGTGGCCCCGCGGAATGTGGAGCGGGGCGCCGAGCTTGCAGCCATGGCGGCCAGGCACGGGCTTGTCGCCTTTCGCCGTTCGCTCGGCGGAGCAGGGGAGGGTTCGGTGTTGGTTCTCGATACCCTGGGAGAATTGGCCTCGGTATACGCTCTCTGTGATGTGGCCTTTGTCGGCGGCAGTCTGGTGCCCCAGCGGGGCCATAACCCGCTGGAGCCCGCGGTGTATGGAAAGCCGGTATTGTTCGGGCCGTGCATGGAGGATTTTGCCGAGATCAGCCGCGATCTTTTGGCGGTGGGCGGGGCGAGGCAGGTTCGCGATGCCGAAGAGCTTCGCGCCGGGCTTTCCCTGCTGTTGACCGAGCCCGCGGAGCGGGAACGGGCAGGGCGCCAGGCGCGGGAGCTGATTGCCTCCAGGCGCGGAGTCACCGAGGCGCATATCGCGCTGATCCGCAGGGTGCTGGCCCGGGAGGAGAAAGGATGAAGCAGTTGCTTGCCGTTTTGTTTTCGGTCGGGCGTCTTTTTTCGCCGGCGTACAGTCTGGTCATGGTGCTGCGCGCCTTTCTCTACCGGAAAAACATCTTTTTGAAATCCCAGCGGCTGTCCGTGCCGGTCCTCAGTATCGGCAATCTCACCCTGGGGGGCACCGGAAAAACGCCCATGGTGCGTTATGTGACCCGCTTGCTGTTGGAGAGAGGGCTGCGGCCGGCCATTGTCAGTCGGGGCTATGGCGGAAAGGCCACCGGCGCGGTGAATATCGTCTCCGATGGCGCACGGATTCTGCTTGCGCCGGCTATGGCCGGGGATGAGCCTTTCATGCTGGCCGAGGCGCTGCCCGGGGTTCCGGTCCTGACCGGTCCTGAAAGAGCGCGGGTTGCCGGCCATGCCATCCGGGAGTTTGGCGTGAACCGCATCGTCATGGATGACGGCTTCCAGCATCTTGCCGTGCAGCGTGATCTTGACCTGGTTCTCTTCAGCGCCCGGACCCTCCTCGGCAATGGCCGGGTGTTTCCCGGCGGGGAATTGCGGGAGCCGCTCTCGGCCCTGGGGCGGGCCCATGGCTTTGTCGTTACCGGGGTTGACAGCGGCAATCGCGTCAAGGTGGAGGATTTTCAACGGTGGCTGCAGGGAGCCTTTCCGGGAACGCCGGTGTTTGCGGGAGAATATCTGCCCGCGGGGATCTGGCACAGCGGGCAGGACAAGGAGTGCTCCCTTGTCGAGGCGCGGGAAATACCGGTATTCGCCTTTGCCGGGATCGCCAACCCGGACTCCTTCCGCCAGACCCTCCGGCAGGAGGGTTTTTCCCTTGCCGGGTTCAAGGAGTTCAAGGACCACCACGGCTATACGGCCCAGGATGTCGCGGCCCTTGTCGCCGCCGCCTTGGCGCACGGGGCTCAGGCGCTTGTCACCACGGAAAAGGATTTTGTCAAGCTCCGCCCCTTTTTCGGGGAGTTTCCCATCCTGGCCTTGACCATCGAGCTTCGCATGGGCCAGGGCTTTGATCTGTTCATGGCTGGTCGGCTCGGCGAGCAGCCTTCGTAATTGTCGCGAAAAAAACACAATCACAGGAAGGCGGAGACGCAGGGGGTGTGGTTTTTTTGCAACACTCTGGCCGGCTCCGGTTCCGCCATATTCCAGATAATCTCTGTAACATCCCTAAAATAAACGGTTTTTTGTTTTTCTGTCCGATTCTGTTACAGTGGTCTGTTTTTTGCATTTGGACTACATCGCATCGTTATCATTGTGAAATACACACAGACCAGGAAAAGAGCGTTCAGCATATGGATTCATTACAGCACACCATAAAAAGGCCGGTAAGCTTCGCGGGAATTGGCCTCCATTCCGGCAAGATCGCCACACTCTCCATTCTGCCCGGCGAGGAGAACAGCGGGATTCGTTTTGTCCGCAGTGATCTGCCGCAGGCCGCGCCGACCCCGGCCTTCATGGACCGCATCGTCGACACCCGGCTTGCCACCACCATCGCCACCGAGGATGAGGCGATGATCTCCACCACGGAACATCTGCTGGCCGCGCTTTTCGGCATGGGCATCGATAATGCGGTGGTCGAGTTGGATGGCCCCGAGGTGCCCATCATGGATGGCAGCGCCGGCCCCTTTGTTCATGTGCTGAAAAGGGTGGGCCGCCGCAGGCAGAACGCCTGCAAATGGATGCTCAAGATCAACAAGGAAATTTCCTATGCCGAGGGTGATTCCTTTGTGAAGATTCTGCCCTATGACGGGTTCAAGGTCACCTGCGAGATTGAGTTCAACCACCATCTGATCCGAAAACAGATTTTCTCCAGTGAGCTGACCCCCCAAAAATTTGCCCGGGAGGTTGCGGGAGCGAGAACCTTCGGTTTCCTGGATCAGGTCGAGAAACTCAGGCAGAGCGGACTCGCCCTGGGCGGCTCCCTGGAAAACGCCGTGGTCATCGATGATGATTGCATAGTCAATGCCGAGGGCTTGCGTTTTGCCGATGAATTCGCCAGGCACAAGGCCCTGGACGTGATCGGCGATCTGGCCCTGTTGGGCTTTCCCCTGCTGGGGCATGTCGTGACCAGGAAATCCGGGCATGGCCATCATTTTTCCTTGATGAAGCAGCTTGCCGCCCAGCCTGAGCGGTGGGACCTGATCGCCTATGAGGAAGAAGGGGGCAACCGGGTCCTGGAAAAGGTGGTCCTGGGCACCAAGGAGGCTGGCGATAAATTGCTCTCCTATCTGCTGCCGCCCAGCATCGCCCTTGCCGGGCAACCCTGCTTTGCCTGAACGACCTCGCCTCTCCTGAGAGGAACGGCCCGCGGATGTTGCAAAACTCCGCGGGTTTTTTTACGCCCGGCGTATGGCTCTTCCTGTAAAAGCTACGCTGTTTTCGTAAAAAAAAACTTAAAGCAGGTGCTTCGACCAAGCTCAGGAGAGTCCTGGTGAAGGGCAGTTTTTGCAAACCGATCAATCCTCTTTGCAATGGCGGGGGAAATTGGTAGGATGCAGCAGTGTCATTGATTATTGATCCAATTGGCCGGGCTTTTCAAGCCCGGCTTGGCTAACCATGAGGAGCAGGATATGGGTTTTTCAGGAAAACTTGGCTTTGTCGGCGGGGGGTTGATGGCAGAAGCCCTGATCAAGGGCATAACCGGAGCCGGGCTGGTCGAGGCCGGACAGATTTTGGTCGCCGATCCCAGCAGTGAGCGGCAGGCGTTGCTGGCGAAGGAATATAGGGTTGCAGCGGTTTCAGAGGCTACTGCGGTCTGGGCGGAGTGCAAAGTCGTCATTTTGGCGGTCAAGCCCCAGGTGATCGGCGCGGTCCTCGGCGATTCCCGGGAAAAGATCCAGGCCGATCATCTCATTATCTCCATTGCCGCAGGGATTCCGCTGGCCGTGCTGGAAGGCGCGGTTTCCGGGCGGGGCTGCCGGGTTATCCGGGTGATGCCCAACACCCCGGCCATCGTGCTCAAGGGCGCTTCTGCCCTGAGTCCTGGCAAGGGGGTGAGTGCCGAGGATCTGGCCGTGGCCGCCAGCATCTTCAATGCAGTCGGCGTCAGCTTTGTCCTGGATGAGGCCTACCTCGACGCGGTTACCGGTTTGAGCGGCAGCGGCCCGGCCTATGTGTTCACCTTTATCGAAGCCCTGATCGACGCCGGGGTCAAAGTGGGCTTGGCCCGGCCCGTGGCCCAGAGCCTGGCCCTGCAAACCGTGCTCGGCTCGGTTCTCCTGGCTCTGGACGGGAACAAGCATCCCGCCGAGTTGCGGGCCATGGTGACCTCGCCCGGCGGCACAACCATTGCCGGGCTGCATGAGCTTGAAAAAGGAGCCTTTCGGGCTCTGGTGACCAACGCGGTGGAGGCTGCCACCAATCGCTCCTGCGAACTTGGTCGGCTTGTGGTCTCCGGTGCTGGCAAATAGATTGGGATGGTAATGGAAATCCGTAAGGTTGGGATCATCTGCAAAAAGGATTCGGCTGCCGCCCTGGGCATGAGCCGGGAACTGCTCCCCTGGCTGGGTGAGCGGGGTATTGGTGCCGCAGTGGACAGCATTACCGACGATATGGATCTGCTTATCATCCTGGGCGGAGACGGCACCCTGCTCCATGTGGCGGACCAGGCGAGCCGACTGCAGGTGCCGGTGGTCGGGGTGAATCTCGGCGACCTCGGGTTTTTGACCGAAGTGGCGGTCGGCGAGCGCTATGAGGTTCTGGAAAGGATTCTGGCCGGGCAGGTGGTGGTTGAGGAAAGGCTGATGCTCAAGGCCAGGCTTCATCATGGCGGCGAGACGGCGGACTGGCGCTATGGCCTGAACGATGTCGTGGTCAGCAAGGGCAGCGCTGACCGGCTGGCCCAGCTGAGCACCTGGGCCGACCGGGAATACATCACCACCTACCGGGCCGATGGCCTGATCTTTTCCACGCCCACCGGCTCCACGGCCTACAATCTTTCCGCCGGCGGGCCCATCGTCAACCCGGCTCTGCAATCCATCCTGGTGACGCCGATCTGTCCGTTCATGCTGGAAAGCCGTCCGGTGCTGCTCCCCGCCACGGTCTGTCTCACCACCAGGCTTGCCGAGCAGGCCAACGGGGTGAAGGTCATTGTCGATGGCCAGCCTGCCTGGGAAATGGCGGCAGGCGACACCCTGGAGGTGATGGCCTCGGAAAGGCCTTTGCGGCTTATCTGTTCCCCCCAAAAGGATTATTTCGAAATTTTGCGCAACAAGCTGAATTGGGGCGGGCGGGCAGGCGAGGTGGGGAAAAACATGCGCTGATTGGTGTGTTTGGAGATGCAAAAAAAGCGGCGGTCTTCTTGTTTTGAGGTCGCCGCTTTTTTGTTGTAAAGTTCCTCCTCCCCTTGCGGGAGGGGGCTAGGGGGTGGGGGAACTTGCCAGTGCGGACTCAATCTGCAGCATCACCCACCCCTCAATCCCCTCCCGTCAAGGGAGGGGAGCTATCGGTTAAGGCTAATCCTTTTCTTCCAACTTGTGGGCCAAGGCTTCCCGCTCTTCCTGCATGGCGATCTTGCCGGCCTCAATGGCTTCGCTGAGGGTTCTTTTTTTTTCGTCGAGAAAGTCCTTTCCCTGTGCGGCCAGGTCCGAGCCTCTGCTGATGAGTTCCTTGCCCTTGGCGATCATCTCCTTGCTCCGCTCAATGGCGGTTTCCTTGTATTCCTGAAAATCATCAGGGAGGGCCTTGGCCCTTTCCTTCAGCTCGGCCCCATAGTCGGCCAGCATTTCCCGGGTTTCCTGACCGGTTTTCGGGGCGGTCAACAGGGCGATGGCTGCGCCGACAACGGTGCCGGCCAGGAAGGCCAATACTGCGGTGCTGGAATTGTCGCAATTGTCTCTGCTCATATCAGTCTCCTTTTCTGGGTGTTTTGCCTGATCGATTGAAAAAATGTGAGAAGGCCATGATTCCGGCGCTAACGCCGCCCAGCGTGGTGATAAAGGGGCGGACCGTTTCTTTGATCAGCGTGGTGGTGGTGAGCAGGGCCTCCGCCGACCTCTGGGCGGTGTAGATGACGGCATCCGTCTTTTCCAGCTTGTCGCTCAAGGAAATGGAGAGAAGCTGGACCTCGTTGGCCGCCTCGGTCAGGGACCGGCACAGCGGGTCCACATGCCCGTTCAAGGTCTCAATAAAGACCTCAATTTTCTGCAAGGTGCGCCGGAACTGCAGGAAGGTCGGCACCAGGGTGACGGCAATGGCAAAAAGGCTTACGGCGCTGAGCAGGGAGAAAAAATCTGAAGAGGTCACTTCCGTTACTCCTGTGTGGGCCAAGGATATAGGTAGAATCGCATAGTTTTATAATAGAAGGGTTTCCTCCGGGCTGCAAGGGAAAAGCCATGCGGTTGCGCCATGAGAGGCCGGGCGCTTTTTGGGCTACCTCCCCAGGGCAAAAACAGCCCGCAGTTTTCCGCCTTGCACCTCTACCTCTTGCAGGGTATAGGCAGCGGTGATTTCCTTGAGATTGCGGCCCTTGAGTTCATAGATCGGACGTTTGGCGAGTTCCTGCCGGGCTATGTTCTCGATGGCTTCCCGGGCCTTGGCTTGCAGCTCGGGCGTGAGTTCCGGCAGGTCCAGCCGTTCCACCGTGGCTTGATCAAGATAGAGCGACTTCGATTCCGCATCGTAACGCGGTGTCGCCGCGACCCCCAGATATCCGCAGATCGGTTTGAGAAAGGGAATGTTCAGCTCGACCCGGGTATTGATCCCGATCTGATTGGCGCCCTCGGACAGGAAAATCTCCGGCTCACTGAGAACGACGCTCAGGACCAACCAGTTCTTGGTGATGGGAAACCGCGGCGCAAC
>DASWIU010000207.1:0-4036 GCA_036397515.1 Desulfurivibrionaceae bacterium
GGACAGCGGCATGGCCGAGAAGATGGACCTTGCCAACCTCGCCCTGCTCGCGCCCCACGACGAGATCAAATTCGTGGTGAGCTCCCGGGGTGACTACGACTGGGCCAAGGCCATGATAGCGGAACACCGCCTGGCCGAAAAGGCCACGCTGATCCTCTCCCCGGTGATCGGCCGCCTTGAGCCCGCCCTGCTGGCTCAGTGGCTCATGGACGACGCACTCCCGGCCCGCCTCCAGCTCCAGCTCCATACCCTGCTCTGGCCGGGGACGAAGCGGGGGGTGTGAGGACGAACGTCCTCCCTGCGCCAGCTCTACCGGGCAACTCTGTCTTGTTTTGGGGTTAAAAAACTGCCGAGGTGAAAAGGGGGAAGTAACCCGGATTATTTCTCTTCCAGGCCAGCGACCACAGACGTATACTTCTCATGGATCATTTTCCGGTCGAATTCCCAAAATTCGTCAAGCATTGCCTGGTCCTCGGCTTCGGAAAGATAGGCGCGGGAGGCAGGAAAGAAAACCTTGTCCTCTTTTTCGATATGCTTGGGGTAGAAATCCACGAGGGTGTGCAGACACCTGGCAATGTCCTCAAGGGCAGCGGAGTCACCATTGCGATACCGGGTATTGGCCTCGACCAACTCCTTGGTTATACTCCGGGCGTAGGCATGTTCTTCAATGAGTTCGTTCATGACCCGCCGGTCTGCCTCTGACAACCCTTTCTTATCCAAGTCCCGGAACAAGATCTCTTCTTCCTTCCCGTGGTGGGTGCGGTCGGCATAAATCCGGATAAAGTCCACGGCGGTATCGACAAAACAGGGCTCGATCTTCCTGGTTTTCACCGCCTGAGCCAACCTTTCCTGAATTATAACGAGCATCCGTTCAATGAGCCGGTGTTCTATCATGAGTGGTCCGCGTGCCTGCATATGTTGTCCTCCTGTTTTCCTGTCCAGAAAAACGCAAAATGGGACGCAGCCCGATATTTTTGCGATATTTTGATTTCTTCCATCAACCCATTCCAGAAAATCGGGCTCCGTCCCCATTTCCTCCGCACTCCGCTTTTTGGAAATATGTGCGCGTATCACTAATTATCCTATTGCGATCCTATGTGATAGGATATGGAAAGTCAAAAGAAAAGCCCTCAGAAATTACGCAAGAATGGCGGGATAGGAAAAAGCGGTTCTGGAATCGATCGGCGAGGTGGAAAGCGGCCGGGGTACGGCCTGGCCGGTGACTGGTCACGCCGCAGCAACGACGAACATCGCCTGGTTTACAAGGTGACGGAAGACGCCTGCTTCTTGCCCAGCTCCGCTACCATTACTAGCAAACCCGTCACACAAAAAAACAAAGAACAGGAGAAAGCCCCCCTGCCTGCATCGGTTCTCCCGGACAACCCGGTATTTTTTCAGAATTGACACCCTGCCGGAAAAGGTGGGATAGTGACAAGCAAAATATCGGGAATTTGCTTGTTGTCGTCCCGGCAAAGACCGGAAAGAGAGACCCCACCCCCTTTACAAATTCACTCTTGTGGCAGGCAGGGATAAAACAGCAACTATGAAAACGAACTCAACATATGGCGCGAGCCCTCCGCTGACCTCGCTCTTCCAGGTCCTCTTTTCGTTGCTGGCGATACTGTTTGTCGCAGAAACGATAATCATGTTCATTTTGCCGTCCCTGCACCTCCACGAGTACGCCGTTCTTGAAAATTTCGCCGATGCTCTCCTGCTGGCAACTTTGTGCGCCCCTTTTATCTGGATGCTGATAAGCGGGCGCAAGCAGGCGGAGCAGGCATTGCAGGCGGAGCGGCAGCGGCTCTTTTCCGTACTGGAAACCCTTCCCGGCTTTGTCTGCCTTAAGGCGCCGGACCATTCCCTATTGTTTGCCAACCGCTATTTCCGGGAATGTTTTGGCGAGATCGAGGGCCGTTTCTGCTATCAGGTCATCCGTGACCGGCAGGAACCGTGTGACCCTTGCCCGACCTTGGAGGTCTTTGCGAAGAAGGAACTGAAGATCTGGGAGTGGAACGGCAGGGACAACCGGGTATACCAGGTGCACGACTACCCCTTCACCGACCTCGACGGCTCCCCTCTGGTGCTGGCGTTGGGGATCGACATCAGCGTACAGAAGCACGCCGAGCAGGAGTTGCGCGCGAGCCAGGCCGAACTGATCACGCAGCATGAGGAGTTGCAGGATACTCACCTGCAACTGGAAAGGAAAAGCCTTGACCTGGAAACCGCCTATGCCGATCTGAAGGCGACCCAGTCGCAGATGCTGCAGAGGGAGAAAATGGCCTCCATCGGCCTGCTGGCCGCAGGCGTAGCCCACGAGATCAACAATCCCATGGGCTTTATATCCAGCAATCTTGTTACTCTCGGCAAATACACGGAGCGGCTGGTCGGCTTTGTCAATGCCCAGGCGGAACTCTTGAAATCGCCGGACTCGGCTGCGAAGTCCGCCGAGCTGGAAGAGCAGCGGCGCAAGATAAAGCTCGATTACATCACCGAAGATGTGACCCAGCTCATCGAGGAATCCCTGGACGGCGCCGGACGGGTCAAAAAAATCGTCCAGAACCTGAAGACCTTTTCCCGGGGCGACGATACCGAGCGCACGCAGGCTGATCTTAACGAGTGTCTCGACAGCACCATCAATATCGCCTGGAACGAGATCAAGTATGTGGCCACCCTGAAAAAAGAGTACGGCACGCTGCCGCCCCTGCTCTGTTACCCACAGCAGTTAAACCAAGTGTTCATGAACCTGCTGGTCAACGCGGCCCATGCCATCGAAGGCCAGGGGGAAATCACCGTCAGGACCTGGGGTGACGAGGAACACGTCTGGATCGCCATCCGCGATACCGGCAACGGGATTCCCGAGGAGATCAGGGACCGCATCTTCGAGCCGTTCTTCACCACCAAGGAAGTGGGCAAGGGAACCGGGCTGGGCCTCAGCATCTCCTACGATATCGTGAAGAAACATGGCGGCGAGATCCTAGTGGAGAGCGAGCAGGGCAAGGGAACCACCTTTACGTTGAAACTGCCGGTGACAAGGGGATAAACCCGGGCGGCGCTGCGCCAAAGGTGCCCGTTTCTCGCCTCATCACCAATAAACCCGTCACGGTAGGGGATATTGACACCGGACGAAAACGGGGTATTTTGTCTCAGCAAAAACATATTGCAGAACCGGACAAGGCCTATAATACTATAGGTGTAGGATTACCGGCGGCCAACAATGCACCACCCGGCAAAATTGCTCCGCAGACAAACCCCAACCGGTTAAAGGCTATTCCTCCAAATATGACCGACCAACTTTGCCCTTCCGGAATATCCCCGCAATCACGCCTCCCTCAGGTTGAAATCGAAACCCAGAGCAAGGCCATCGCCGGCAACCGTCAACTGCTGGACGTTCTGGATAGCTTTCCCGGCTTTGTCCTGGTCCTCAACCAGACCCGGCAGATCATTTTCGCCAACCAAGCCTTTCTCCGTTTCCTCGGAGCAACCGACGTTGCCCAGGTGCTGGGGAAAAAACCGGGGGACGCCCTGGCTTGCGAGCATGCCGTGCAAAGCATTCTGGGCTGCGGCACCACCGAATTCTGCACCACTTGCGGCGCGGCCAAAGCCACGCCTCCCATGCTCCAACTGGTAAACGATGCCACCCAGGAATGCCGGATCAGACAGGAGGGCAGCGGCAAGGCCTTTGACTTCCGGGTGCAGACCGCCCCCTTCCCCGGCGGAGACGACAGCCTCCACCTCTTCTTTCTCACCGATATCTCCCATGAAAAAAGGCGGCGGGCTCTGGAGCGCATCTTCTTTCACGATGTGGCCAATATCGCCATCGGCATGGTAGGCTTGAGCCGGATTCTCTGCGAAAAAGAGCTGAGTGCGGAAAAAAAGAAACACTTTCAGGAGGTCATCCACCGTTATTCACCTCGGCTGGCCGATGAGGTCGAAGCGCAGCGCGCCCTGGCTGCGGCGGAAAACAACGACCTGCACCTGCAGACCGGCCCCTGCGAAAGCCTTGCCCTGCTTGACGAGGTGGCTGCCTTTTACAACA
>DASWIU010000208.1:0-20860 GCA_036397515.1 Desulfurivibrionaceae bacterium
ATCACCGACCTGATCCGGTTCAACGTCCACTCCTACAAGGAGCTGCCCCTGAATCTCTACCAGATCCAGACCAAGTTTAGGGATGAGATCCGGCCCCGCTTCGGCCTGATGCGCGGCCGGGAGTTCATCATGAAGGACGGCTACAGCTTTGACGCCACCGAGGAAGGGGCGGACGCGACCTACAAAAAGATGCATGAGGCCTACCACCGGATCTTCAGCCGCTGCGGCCTGGCCTTCCGGGCGGTGGAGGCGGATACCGGCACCATCGGCGGCAGCTTCTCCCACGAATTCATGGTCCTGGCCGACACCGGCGAAGACACCATCGTGATTTGCAAGGGGTGCGAATACGCAGCCAACATGGAAAAGGCCCGCTGCCAGATCCCGGACGCTCCGGTCGCGCCCCCCCTGCTCGCCCTGGAAAAGGTCGAAACCCCGGGCAAGAAAAAGGTGGCCGCAGTCACGGAATTTTTGAAGATTTCAGCCAAGGAGCTGGTCAAGACCCTGGTCTACATGGCCGAGGACAAGCCGGTGGCGGTCCTGCTCCGCGGCGACCACGAGGTGCAGACGGTCAAACTGGCCAATGCCCTGGGGGTCAACACCGACAACCTGCGGCTGGCCGACGACAAGGAGATCTTCGACGCCACCGGCACGCCCAGCGGCTACCTCGGCCCCATCGGCCTGACCATCCCGGTGCTGGCGGACAGCGAACTCACCCGGATGCACAACTTCGCCATCGGGGCCAACGAAAAGAATTTCCATCTGCTCCATGCCAATCTCAACCGCGACTTCACGGTACAGACCATCACCGATCTGCGCCAGGTCACCAGCGAAGACCGTTGCCCTGCCTGCGGCGGGAGCCTGGAGCTGACCCGCGGCATTGAGGTGGGCCACATCTTCAAGCTGGGCACCAAGTACAGCGAGGCACTCAAGGCAACCTTTCTCGACAACCAGGGCGCGGAACAGCCCTTCATCATGGGCTGCTACGGCATCGGGGTCAGCCGCACCGTGGCCGCGGCCATCGAGCAGAACCACGACAAGGACGGCATCATCTTTCCGCTGCCCATCGCGCCCTTCCAGGTCATCCTCCTGAACCTCTCCCCCAAGGACGAGGCGATCACCGCGGCGGCCGGCGACCTGTATGCGCAGCTGGGCAAGAGTGGAATTGAGGTGCTTCTGGACGACCGGGACGAACGGCCGGGCAGCAAGTTCAAGGACGCGGATCTGCTCGGCATCCCCTACCGGGTCATGGTCGGCAAGGGCTTTTCCGAAAAAGGAGAGGTGGAGATCCGCGACCGGGCCACCGGCACCACCCTGAGCCTGCCCCTGGCCGAAGCCGGAGCGAAACTCGTAGAGCTGGTCCGCACTGCTCTGGCCCCGCCGGAATGAGCGGGCGTAGACAAATGATCTGACCGACGCCAACCGCATGGTTACCATAGAAGCAATACACGAACGGGCCCGGGGCTACATGCCCGAGGAGGACCTCGTCCTGCTCACCAAGGCCCATGCCTTTGCCGAGGAATTTTACTCGGGCAAGCACCGCCTTTCCGGCCTCCCCTACCTCTCCCATGCCCTGATGGTCACCGACATCCTGGCGACCATGCGCCTGGATGTCCCCACCCTCTGCGCGGGTCTGCTGCATGGGGTGCTCAAAAAAGCCGAGAACCTCAAGGAGACGGAAAAAACCCTGCGCGAGGCCTTTGGCGACGATGTCACCAACATCGTCAAGGGCGCCACCAAGATCACCGAGGTCCAGTTCAACAGCCACCTCGCCTACCAGGCGGAAAATATCCGCAAGCTGCTCCTGGCCATGTCTTCCGACATCCGGGTTTTGCTGGTCAAGCTGGCCGACCGGCTGCACGACATGCAGTCCCTGCACCATGTGGCGCGCGACCAACAGCTGGAATTCGCCCAGGAGACCATGGAGCTTTATGCCCCCTTGGCCAGCCGGTTGGGGATCGACTGGCTCAAGCGCGAGCTGGAAGACCTCTCCTTCTCCTATCTCCACCCCGATGAATACCAGGAGCTCGCCGCCAAGGTTCGCACCTCCCTTGCGGATCGGGAAACCTATGTCGATGAGGTCAAGGCGCTGCTCAACCAGAAACTGAGCGAGCACGGCCTCACCCGCTTCCGGGTGCTGGGCCGGCCCAAGCATCTCTACAGCATCTACAAGAAACTCGTGGCCCAGAATATCCCCTTCGAGAAGGTCTACGACAAGGTGGCCTTTCGGATCATCGTGCCCTCGGTCAAGGAGTGCTACGAGGCTTTAGGCATCATCCATTCGCTGTGGACCCCGGTGGATGGGCGCTTCAAGGATTTCATCAGCACCCCGAAAGGCAATATGTATCAATCGCTGCATACCTCGGTGGTGGGGTTGCGCGGGGAGTTCATGGAGGTCCAGATCCGCACCGAGGAGATGGACCAGATCGCCAAGGAAGGCATTGCCGCTCACTGGGCCTACAAGGAAGGCAAGGCCATCACCACCAAGGACGCCCGGCTTTTCAAATGGCTCAAGCAGCTGGTGCACACCCTTCAGGAACTGGAAGATCCCAGGGAATTTCTTGATGCGGTCAAGGGAGAGCTCTACGAGGAGGAAATCTTCGTCCTCACCCCCACCGGCGAGGTCAAGGAGTTTCCCAAGGGCAGCACCCCCATCGACTTTGCCTACAGCATCCATACCGAGGTGGGCAATCACTGCACCGGCGCCAAGATCAACGGGATCATCGCCCAGCTCAAAACCGAGCTCAAAAACGGCGATCTGGTGGAGATCATCACCTCGCCCAAACAAAGGCCGAACCGCTCCTGGCTCGGCCTGGTCAAAACCGCCCGGGCCAAAAGCCGGATCCGCCAGTGGCTCAACCTGGAAGAACGGGAAAAGACCCTGCAGGTCGGCCGGGAAATCTGTGAGCGCGAGCTGAAACGGCACAGCTTCAGCCTGAAGAAACTGATCAAGACCGGCCACCTCAAGGAGCTTCTCAAGACCATTGCCTGCAACTCCCTTGACGATCTGATGCGCAGGGTGGGCTCGGGGAAGATGACGGTGCAGGCCATTATCAAGGAGTTGCAGCCCGAGGAAATCAGGGACACCCTGCCCGAGGAGATTGTGCAGGAGGCGGCCCCGTTCAAGGGGAGGAAAAAGCCGGAGCGGGACAACATTATCCTGGTAAGCGGCGCGGACAATGTCCTCACCAAGATCAGCCATTGCTGCATGCCGGTGCCGGGAGACGAGATCGTGGGCTTCATCACCTCGGGCCGGGGCATTTCCGTGCACAAGGCCTCCTGCCCCAACCTCAAGGCCGCGGACCAGCAACGCCTCATCGCGGTCAGTTGGGCCGAGGACATCAAGTCCACCCACCGAGCCCAGATCCAGGTTATCGCCCGGGACCAGAAAGGGTTGCTGGCCACGCTCAGCAATGCGATCAGCCATGACGACGCCAACATCCTTTCCCTGGATGCCACCACCTCAAGCGGCGGGATCGCCAAGCTCTTTATCATCGTGGAAATAAACAGCAGGGAACATCTCTTGCGCCTGCTGCAGCATGTGCAGCAGCTTGATGGCGTTTTGGAGGCCAGGAGAACCTAAGCGCTTGTTTGCGGCACGCTTCAGGCCCGTGGGAGGGAGGAAATCACCGGGCGCAACGACCGAGCCGGCCCCGACGATTTCCCACAAAAAAAAGCCCCAGCTTCTTCACGGAAAGCAGGGGCTATCAATAACGGCTAAAGAGAATGTTCAGGCAGGCTTGAGCACGGCGCCGGAACGGATACAACGGGTGCAAACACGAACCTGCATGCCATTGCCGCCGGAGGTAGCCATTCTTACCCGCTGCAGATTCGGCAGCCAACGCCTTCTGTTCTTATTGTTGGCATGGCTTACATTGTTGCCGGTGGTCGGGCCTTTTCCACAAATCGCACATTTTTTCGACATGACAAAACTCCTTTAACAAACCGCGCGCCAGCGGGCATTTTGAAATCGTTATACGAGACAGCCTGATCTCCTCCGGCCTGGTCCCTTTTCAAAGAGGAAAATGTATACACCTTCTCCCGGTACTTGACAAGTATTTTGTTCTCTTTTTTTCTCCGCGCCGGGAAAAACGTGCCCGGTAAAAAAAGAGCGGAACAAAGCCAAGGGTACGGTGTCTGCTTTTATAGCACCGGATCAAAGGCCGCATTTGCAGGCGAAATTCCTCACCTTCTCGGGAGTTTTTTTATTGACAGCCCAAGGCAAACACGGGTAGAGATTACAGATAATTACCCAACACGGCCCCATTGCCACTAAAAGAGAGCTCTCTGTCCCTACCTCTCATCCGTTACTTCCCAAAAAACTCTCGTCACAAGGCACATATGAAAAAAACAGACAACATGGTGTGGCGCTTTTTCGCATCCGTCAAGCTGGCCCTTTTTTCCCTGCTGATCCTGGCCACAACCTCCATCATCGGCACGCTTATTCCCCAAAACAACCCGCCCGAGTTCTACATCGAGAACTTCGGCCAACGCACCGCGCAGTTCTTTCAGCTGCTCGATGTGTCGGACATGTACAACTCCTGGTGGTTTATCGGCCTGCTGCTGCTGTTCAGCATCAACCTCATCGTCTGCACCATCGACCGGTTGCCCAATGTCTGGCAGATGGTGGTGCTGAACAATCTGGACACCGACCCGGAGCGGCTGGAAAAAATGCCCCACCGCCAAGAATTCCAGGCCCGGGGGGAGACGAAAGCCCTTACGGAAATCGCCGCCACCCTGCTGGCCAAAAACGGCTGGAAAGCGCAGCGGGCGGATAAACCTACCGGCTCGCTGCTCTTTTCCCAGAAGCAGGCCTGGAGCCGCCTGGGGGTCTATGCGGTGCATCTGAGCATCCTCATCATCTTTGCCGGGGCCATCATCGGCTCCTTGCTCGGCTTCAAGGCCGGCGTCATGATTCCGGAGGGAAGCGCCACCGATACCGTTTACGAAACCGGCACCGCGAAACCCATCCCCCTCGGCTTCACCATACAATGCGATGATTTCAACGTTTCCTTTTATGCGGACGGAACCACCCCCAAGGAATTCCGTTCCGATCTCTCGATCCTGGAGAACGGGAAAACCATAATCGGCAAGCGCCCCATCATTGTCAACGACCCCTTGACCCACAAGGGCATCACCTTCTACCAATCCAGCTACGAGCCCATGCAGGGCTTCAACGTGGTCATCACCAACAAGGCCACCAAGGTCAGCCAGTCCTTCCAGATCCCCTTTGGCCAGAAAATCAGCTGGCCGGAAGGAGGCATCGACTTCGGGGTTATCAATCAGGAGGTGCGCAGCCGCATGGGAGATGTCGGCGCGCTGAAGGTGTGGTTTTCCGATGGCCAGGGCGACCCCAGCATCTTTTGGATGGACAACAACGCCACCCAGACCGTTGCCAGCCCGACCGGAACCTATGACTTCGCGGCAAGCCAGGTGTACGCCACCGGACTTCAGGTGGCCAAGGATCCCGGGGTCTGGACCGTTTATGCCGGCTGCGCCCTCATGCTGATAGGCCTCTACGTCGCTTTCTTTCTTTCCCACCGGAGAGTTTGGGTTTATATTACCAGGGAAGAGGCTGCGGACCGTTGCCGGATCCTGGTTTGCGGCGGCAGCAGCAAAAACAGAATCGCCTTTGAAAAAGAATTTGCCGCCCTTGTCGAGGGTTTCACCCACGAATCCACGCTTCAAAACGCTTAAGGACCTGCCATGAACAGTTCACAACTCTTGGGCATAACAACGCTTGCCTATCTTTTCTCCGCGATGCTCTACATCGCCATCTTTGTCTTTCGGGCCAAAAAGCTCGGCCTCCTCGCCACCCTGATCACCGCCGGCGCCTTTCTGATCAACACCGCGGGCATCGCCCTGCGCTGGCAGGAATCGTATCAGGCCGGCATCGGCTATGCGCCCCTTTCCAACATGTACGAATCCCTGGTCTTCTTCGCCTGGGCCATTGCCATCTTCTACCTCGGCCTTGAGTGGAAGTACAAAAACAGGATTCTGGGCGCTTTTTCCATGCCCTTTGCCTTTGTGAGCATGGCCTATGCCTCGTTTTCCCCCCAGTTCGGCAAGGAAATCAAGCCGTTGATCCCGGCCCTGCAAAGCAACTGGCTCATCGCCCATGTCATCACCTGCTTTGTCGGCTATGCCGCCTTTGCCGTGGCCTGTGGCATCGGCATCATGTATCTGCTCAAGGACCGGAAGACAAAAGAGGCCCCCGGCTCCCTGCTTGCCTCCCTGCCCGAGCTCAAGGTGATCGACGATATCATCCACAAGACCCTGGTTTTCGGCTTCCTCTGGCTCACCGCCGGCATCATCACCGGAGCGGTCTGGGCCAATTCCGCCTGGGGCACCTACTGGAGCTGGGACCCCAAGGAAACCTGGTCGCTGATCACCTGGTTTGTCTATGCGGCAACACTGCATGCCAGATTCACCCGAGGATGGGGGGGGCGGCGCATCGCCTGGCTGGCTGTCCTCGGCTTCATTTCCGTGATCTTCACCTACTACGGCGTCAACTTCCTGCTTTCCGGCCTGCACAGCTACGGCGGCAGCTAAAAGGCGATCTTTCCAAAAAATTGTAAACGTTCCCCCGTGCCGGAGAGGCGCGAAAGAGGCCAGCCCGCCATACACCTGGTATGCGGGCTGGCCGATGACAAAGCAGCTTCGGCGCTGGTGCACATTTGCAAATATTCTTCCTGCTTGACAAGGCTCGGCAAGTGGGTTTATAAAACAACATTTGTAAGTGAATGGGGATTCATAAACCCAATTTTATAAACCAACTGTATTAAGGGAGAAGAACAATGAAGAAATCCGTTATCTGTTCCGCAGCCTTCGCACTTGTTTTTGGCCTTACCGTTGCAGGCTCCGCTCTTGCCGCAGACAAGGGCCCGGCCGACATCACCCTGAAGACCGATGCAGCCAAGAAACCCGCCGTATTCCCCCATGCCAAGCATCAGGCCAAAAATGAATGTGACGTTTGCCACAAGGACGCCAACTTCCCGGCGGACAAGAAGTGGAACATGAAAAATGGCCACGCTCTCTGTCAGGGCTGCCACAAAGCCAAGAATCAGGGCCCGACCAAGTGTGACGGTTGCCACAAGAAATAAGCCGTTTGCTTCATAGGCAAAAAAAAGCTGCTCGTTTGAGCAGCTTTTTTTTTGCCTTATTTTCGCCATCCCTGCAACCAAGGGTCAATCACCAGTCTCTTTTCCCGCAACTGGTCGCTCACTCCTGATCACAGCAATCATGGCCGGCCCCCTTCCTGTCCTCCGGGGGTAGAACTCCCGCACCCCCAGCCGTCTCGCGGAGCTTCACCTCAGAACATCGCCTCCGGCTCTGCCCCATTCCCCTGCTTTGCCAGGGAAACCACGCTGCAGATGGCGGCAATGGCGGAAAACGGCCCCAAGATCAGAAACAGGGCAAAGGTCGCAATTCCCCAGCATGCCTCGCTGACCTGCTGAAAAGAAACCCTGGTTGGAACGCTTCCCCTTGTTTCGTCCGCGCCCAAACCGCTGAGATTGATTTTATCCAGAAACTGCGTGATGGTGGTCATTGTCGTTCTCCTTGTTGAAAAAATAACCGTTTCCCTTGCTCAGGCGGCAACATCCCCTGATCTTTGCTCCACACTGATCTTTCTGGGAACAAGCCCGCTGGACATAAAGGCCGTGCACTGCTTTCTCTTCTCAAAGGAGCAATCGGCAATGTTCCAGCAGGGGGTGTACTGCAACAGCTTCTTAATGGCCGCGATGCTGATGCCATGCTCATGGATCATGTCCCGCAGGCACTGAATCCACTTGATGTCATCCATGGTGTAGTAGCGCCACTGGCCGTTGCGTAAAGGCGTGATCAGGTTTTCCCTTTCGTAGATCCTCAGGGTCCGCGGATGCACTTCCAGCATTTTTGCCGCGGTGCCTATGGTGAAGATTGCCTTGTTGTCAGATATCATGGTCTCTACTCCGGTTTGAGCTTCCCGCGGGCGGGATTTCCCACCCGCGGGAGGTCATTTGTCTTTACTCAGCCGCGGACGGACAGCGATCAATGATTGCCGCTGTGCCGGAAGGCCTTGCCGAAAAACCGCTCGCCGAGCAGGAACCCGAGGCCGACAACCCCGAAACCACCCAGGGCGATCAAGAACTCGGACACGGAGGGGATGTAGGAAAGATAGGTCGGCAGCTCATCAAAACCGTTGTAGATGGGCACGAGCTGACCGGCAACCACGATGTCGAAACGCTGGAAGTATGCACCGACCAAGACCATAAGGGCCGCGGCGGAGAGAGCCTGCTGACTCTTCATCCGGGACAGGGTCATGACCACGATGGGGGCAAGCATGCCGACCACGGTCTCGAAGACCCAAAAGTTCATGGAGAGCGGACCCTGGATCAGGCTCAGCGCGGCAAGACGGGCTTCCTCGGTGCCACCGGCAAAGGCGGCGACAAACTTCCAGGTGGTGGCAATGATCAGCAGCACGAGGGTGCTGAACATAACCTTGCCGGCGCCCTGGAGACCTTCGCGGGTGGACTGGCTCATCTCCTCGCCCCGCATCTTATAGGCCCAGTTGCTGAACAGGATGATTGCAGCGGAACCGGTCATCACGGCCGAGGCAAGAAAGTAGACGGGCAGCTGGGAACCGTACCAGAACGGGCGGGCGGAAAGGGTCGCGAACACCGCACCCAGGTTGGTATTTGCCGCAAGCTCCGCCAAGGCGCCGAGCACGCCGAGGGTAACGGCCAGGGAATATTTCTTGGTCAGGATCAGGTAGAACTCGACAAACATGAAGCCCACGGCCATGCTGTACAGGGTCCCCATCCACCAGATATTGGAGGTCAGATTCGGGGAGAGCATGTTGTAGAGCAGCATGCGGTGGGGATTTTCAAGCTCAAGACCGATGATGAGGAAGCCGCCGAAGATGACCACGATGGAGAGATACACCATGCGGTTGGCCAGCGCGGTCAGGCGGTTGTGCCCGAAGATGTGGCTGAGAACGGCCAGCAGGCAGAGCCCGGTGGAGATGATGGCGAAATACGCATAATTCGCGATCAGGATGCCCCAGGGCATCTCCCTGGTGTTGGCAAAGGCATGTTCGTGCCCGACAACCTGCGCGTAGAGCCCGGCGCCGATACCGACCAGAGCCAGGACCGCGCAGATGATGGTGGCCTTGGTCACGGTCGGGGTAGCGACCTTTTCCTCTGCCACCTCAGCGATTGAGAATGCGTTCAACATGATGTTTCCTCCCTAGGATTTTTACGTACCGATTAACAGTTGGTTTTTAACTCACTCCCGGCCAGGGAGTTATTATCCTCAAACTTCTTTCAATTTTTTATTTCAGCCTGCGGCAAACAGTTGCTGGTGTTTTCTGGAGCAAGGTCTACTTTCCGGGCCGCCACCCGATGATTGAGGAGTTTTTCCTCTCCAGAATATTTTTAAACTCTCCCCGGCACCTCCTTTTCTGTGCATACGCTTTTTCGGCCATGGGCTTTTCCCGTGCAGCATCCCATGTCGATCTCGGTACAGAGCAAGGCGCGTGCCACAGCACCCACTCACAACCTCTTTTCTTTCCGGTTTCCTGTTTTCCATAGAGAAGCAGGGAGTTAGAGTTCTACAAAAATTCATTTCATATCTTTCAGGGACACATGTGGTTTCAAGTTATTTAACACGCCGGGCTTTTTTTGATCCGACTGCCTTTGCGGAGTGGACGCAAAAATATCCCACACACGGTCTAGCAAGCCGCACATCCCAAGGCCGGCAAAAGCATGTATTTTAAGGCAGATACCCAACAGGCCGCCCCATCCATCCTTCCCCATGCTCTCCGCCGGCCACGGTAGAGCCAAGAAAGGTAATTTTATTTTTAGCCAAACAAATCAAATAGATACATGACGGAAAAGACGAAAATAGCGCAGCCTGCGCCCCAGGGAGAGGCAAAACCCCGCACCGCTCATGGCCTCCCAAAGAGGTTGCCCAAATCTCGCCAAGGAGAAACATCCCGGATTTGTTCAACAAACAGAAATGAGGCCCGCAGGAAGGCAAACGCCCCCGTTGGCCGCTGTTCCTTAAAAACAGGCACATTAAGGGACTATGGATCGAGGCGGAAGGACTACAGGTGGGAACTCACCTATTATTTGACAACGGGAATTACAGAGCTCCCCCTGGGCTTGACGACCGCAAGGCATATTGCCCAGACGCAGTTTGGCCAAAAAGAGAAAAGAAAAGGGAGGAGAAAAACAGGAAGGCGACAATAAAAAAAGCGGAAAGCCTTTTTACTGCAAAGGCTTTCCGCTTTAAAAAATCGAACCGTGGCGCACTCGCATCCGCCTGCTCAACTATTGCGCAGGCGGATGGCGCTCAGGCCACGAAAAAAATCAATGCTTGCCCTGGGGCGCGGCTCCGGTCAACTTATTGTAGCCCTTCACCCCGACATGGCAGGTTGCGCAGCGGGTGTTGGAGGCAAAAGCCATCTGCCCGTCATGGCAGGCGCCGCAGTATTTCCCCTTATACAGGGAGTCCATGGTGAAATCGTCATTCTGCTCGGCAGTGCCGGCGGCCATTTGAAAAATACTATCATGGCAACTGTCGCAGGAAAGACCGGCATCCATGGTGTGGGTTTTATGAAAAAACGCCACGGCTTTCAGGGGTTTCGTCCAAAGAATGGGCGCCTTCGGCCCATAGGTGTCCTCGTCGTAGGCTTCCTCGCCAAAAGACTGGCTGGAAAAAACAAGGAGGCCGACCACTGCCGCCAAGCCCACCAGATTCATTACGCTCTTATTGTTGCGTTTCATTACGGCCCTCTTCGCTGTTTGGTTAATCATTCATGTAAAACACGTTGGGCATGGCGCCGGTTTCAGGCCGAAGAACCCAAACAACCTTTTCAGGCTTGTGGATCAGCTTATAGGCTTCGCTGTTGTAATCAGTGAGGTCGCCGAAGATGCGAACTCCAGCCGGGCAAGCGGCCGCACAGGCCGTCTTGCTCTCGCCCTTGGACAGGCGGGTATCGAAGCAGAAGTTACACTTGTCAACAGCCCTGTTCTCTTCCTTAAAATACCGGGCATTATAAGGACAGGCCGCCATACAGGTCTTACAGCCGATGCAGCGCTTGTAATCCATCATGACGATCCCGGTTTTCTTGTCCTTGTAGGTTGCGGTGGTGGGACAGACCCGGACACAGGGCGGCCGGTTGCAATGGTTGCAGAGCACCGGCATGAAGACCCGCTCTTTCTCGCCCTTGCCGATCTCCCGCTCCTGCTGGAGGATGGTGGTACGGTAACCATAGGAGGGAACATTGTTGGTTTTCACACAGGCTTCCATGCACCGCTCACAGTCGATACAACGGTTCTGGCGCATGACCATGGTGTAATGGGGGCTGTAGGGAAATTTTCCGGATTCCGGCACCGGACCCATGGCGCTCTCGGCATTACGGGCGGAGGTCAGGGACAGCACGGACCCTCCGACAAAAACACCGGTTACTGCCAAACCAAAGCGAAGGAATCGCCGCCGCTCCTCGGAAGGAAGGTTTTCGGTTCCCTCATTCGCGAGTTTTTCAAGATCATCTAGCTTCATTCGTACGTCTCCTCAATGTATTTCAGAAGGGTGCGCGACCTCTTCCACCCTTCAGGAATCGGATAATCCGAAAGGCACTTAAGCAATTAATCTCTGGATTAATTGCCCGTAGGTAAATTCCTTCTATTGTAATTTGACACGCCCGCATGTCAAGATAATTTTCTCGGTTTCGGTCCAAACTTCCCCTTGCGCCGGCGCCTGGCCCGACCCAAAATGGAGGCGACTTTCTCAGCCGCAGAGAAAAAACACGCCGAGGCTTGCCTTTCCGCAAGCGCACTTTGTTTTTTTTTGCTATATCCTTAATGATACAAGAATGATTCTTAACAATAATCCGGCACGCCAACCCACCACTATTTTATAACCATGGACACCAAAAACACCTCCCCCTCTTCCCCTGCCGTACAGGAAGCAGTTTTCACCGTGAACGAAAACTGGCAGATCACCTCCTTCAACGAAGCCGCTGAAAAACTCATGGGCCTCACCACCGGCGAGACCATCGGCAAGAGCTGCCAGGACGTTTTCAGCGGCACCGGCAGATTCGAAGCCCTGTGCAGCCTATACGGCCCGCTGGCCTCGGGCCGGGCCATGCACGGCCTGCGGGTGGTGATGCACAAGCCGGACAGCAAGGAATCGATCATCCTCCTGGTCACGGCGATCCCTATTCCCGACAAAACCGGCAAACTCGCCGGCGCCATCATCACCCTCCGCGACGCCAGCGACCCCGGCCAGATCTACCCCCTGGTCCTGGACAGCATTGCCGACGGCGTCTTCACCGTGGACAAGCACTTCCGCATCACCTCCTTCAACAAGGCGGCGGAGCAGATCACCGGCTGGACCGCCCAGGAAGTGGTCGGCGCCGCCTGCAATAATATCTTTAAGTCCAATATCTGCGGGGCGGATTGCATCCTGGCCCAGAGCGTCAACGAAGGAAAGTCCATCGTCAATCGTTCCATCTATATCAAAGGGAAAAATGGCCGGACCATCCCCGTCAGCATCAGCGCCTCACCGCTTGTTGACCCGGACGGCCAGGTCATCGGCGGGGTGGAAACCTTCCGGGATGTCACCTCCAGCCTGCAACAGGGTCTCATCCTGGACAGCATCGCCGACGGCGTTTTCACCGTGGACCGCAACTGGAACCTGACCTCCTTCAACCGGGCGGCGGAACTGATTACCGGCTGGCACAAGGAGGAAGTCCTGGGCAAAGCCTGCAACACCATCTTCCACTCCAGCATCTGCGGCGACAACTGCATTCTGGCCCAGAGCGTCGAGAGCGGCAAACCCATCGGCAACCGCTCGATCTTCATCAAGAGCAAGGACGGGGAGACCATCCCGATCAGCATCAGCGCCGCCCCGCTCACCGACCCGGACGGCGACGTGATCGGCGGGGTGGAAACCTTCCGCGACCTCACCTCGGTCATGACCAAGGACCTGGTCCTGGAAAGTATCGCCGACGGCGTCTTCACCGTGAACCGCAACTGGAAGATCACCTCCTTCAACCGGGCGGCCGAGCTGATTACGGGGTGGAAACGGCAGGACGCCATCGGCAAGTCGTGCAGCGACGTATTCCACTCCAGCATCTGCGGCGACAACTGCGCCATTGCCCAAAGCCTTTACAGCGGCAAGCCCGTGGCCAACCGCTCCATCTTTGTCAAAAACATCGAAGGCAAACAGATCCCCTTGAGCATCAGCGCCGCCCCGCTTCTTGACCACGAAGGCAATGTCATCGGCGGAGTGGAAACCTTCCGGGATCTGAGCGTGGTCACGGAACTGCGCAAACAGCTTTCCCGGCGCTACACCTTTGGCGAGATCCTCAGCAAGAGCGCTTCCATGCAGCGCATCTTCAGCATCCTCCCGGAAATCGCCCGCAGCGAGAGCAACGTCCTGGTCCTCGGCGAGTCGGGCACCGGCAAGGAACTGGTGGCCCGCGCCATCCACACCTCAAGCCAGCGCAACAAAGGCCCTTTCATGGCGGTCAACTGCGGGGCCCTGCCGGAAACCCTGCTGGAGTCGGAGCTTTTCGGCTACAAGGCCGGCGCCTTCACCGATGCCAAGCACGACCGGCCGGGCCGCTTTGCCAGCGCCGAAAAAGGCACCCTGTTCCTCGACGAAATCGGCGATATCCCGGCCTCCCTCCAGGTCAAGCTCCTGCGGGTTCTCCAGGAAAAGGTGTACGAACCCCTGGGCTCCAACAAACCGGTCAAGGCGGACGTGCGGATCATCGCCGCCACCAACCGCAACCTGCAGCAGCTCGTTCAGGAAGGGCTCTTCCGGGAAGATCTCTTCTACCGCCTGAACGTGGTGAAGATCCTTCTGCCCCCCCTGCGGGACCGGATGGAAGACGTTCCCATGCTGGCCGAACATTTCGTCAAACAGTTCAGCACCCAGCAGGGCAAGGATATCGTCGGCATCTCCGATGAGGCCCTGGGGATTCTCATGCGCTACAATTTCCCCGGCAATATCCGCGAGCTGGAAAACATCATCGAATACTCCTTCATCCTCTGCCACGGCGGCTTCATCCGACCGGAACACCTGCCCGAGCCCTTTGCCCCCAAGCCCCAGGACAGCCAACAGGCCGGGAGCATCCCCCTCCACAAGGCGCAGCCTCTTGACGAAATCGAGAAACAGGCGATTTTCCAAGCCCTGGAACGGAATCACTGGCGGAGGATGAACACCTGCCGGGAGTTGGGGATTTCGAAGGACACCCTGCGCCGGAAGATCGAACGCTACGGGCTGAAGAATCCCTTTGGCGAGGAACTCGAATAGAACTCCCCGTTATCTCGCAATAAAAAAGGCCGGAGAGAAACCCTCTCCGGCCTTTTTTTTATTCGTTAACCACCAGCTGTATCAATTGCGCCCGACCAGCTTCTTGCGGCCGGAACCGGTATTTTCCTTGGCCCGGTCGGCCGCCTTGGCTTTTTTTTCGGCTACCTCGTCGCCCGCGACCCGCAAGGACCGCGGCACAGCCTTGTCAAAAAGACATTCACAGGTTTCATGCACCTCGCTGGGACATTCTGCAATCTCCCAGCAGGGCGCAAGGGTCAACAGCCTTTTCAACCCCGGGATGCTGATCCCCTGATCGTGGATCATGGAGCGCACACATGAGACCCACTTTATGTCGTTCAAGGAATACAGCCGCCGGGATCCATTATGCTGGGGATGAACCAGCCCATCTGCCTCGTAGATACGAAGTGTTCTCGGATGAACATCCAACAGCTTTGCTGCCACCCCTATGGGGTAAATCGGCAAATCGGGCCGCAAAGGCTGGATGGCCGTTTTTCTCTTGGCCACCATAATCCTTTCCTCCGCCTGCTTAGTGATCCTCGGACAGATGCCCCCGGAAAAGCCTTTCACCCATAAAGAAGCCCGCGACACAGATGCCCATGGCCCCTGCGGTGATCACGATCTCGTGCAGGGAAGGGGTGTAGGTGAAGAGATGGGGCATGTCAACCAAGCCAAACTCATGATACCAAGGCACGATCTGCCCAACCACAACCAGGTCGTAGCGCATGAAGAAGATACCGACGATACCGGAGATGGAGGCCCAGAAGAGCACCGGGATATTCTTGGCGCGGGCGGCCAGGATCATGACAAAGGGAATGACCATGCCGAGCATGACCTCGCCCAGCCAGAAATTGATCGCATAGGGGCCGTTCACCAGGGCCATCATGGCCTCATATTTTCCCGGCGGCTGGCCGCTGATCCCGGAGATCATCTTCCAGGTGGTGAAGAACATGATCACCGCGATCAGGGTTGCGCCCAATTTTGCCGTGGCCATGAGGGAGGCTTCCAGTTTCTCGCTCATCTTCCAGCCGTTGGCCCGATACGCCAGACAGTGAAAGAAGATAACCGCCGCGCAGCCGGACATCATGGCGGAGGTGATGAAGTAAATAGGCATGTACGGTCCGTGCCAGAACTCACGCCCGCCGAGCAGGCCGAAAACCGCGCCAAGGTTGCTGTGCGCCGCGATACCGGAGATAACCCCCAGCAGGCCGAGCATTCCGGCGGTCTTGTGCTTTCCCATCTGCAACAGGGCAAACTCTACAACCATAAAAAAGAGATAGGCGCCGTACAGGGTTCCCATCCACCAGATATTGGAGGTGGGATTGGGAGAGAGCATATTATAGATGGGCATCCGCCAGGGGTTTTCGATCTCGAACCCGATCACGAAAAAACCGGCGACGATGGTGACGATGGCCATGAACACCGAGCGCTTGGCAATGGGCTTGAAGGCCTCAACCCCAAAAACATGACCGATGGAGGAAACCAGACACAGGCCGGTCGAACTGACCACGAAGAAGACATAGGCGGCGATCAGCAGCCCCCAGGGAACATCCCGGGTGACGCCGAAGGTATGCTCATGTCCGGCATACATGGAATGCAGCCCGGCGGCAAGGCCGAGAGCGGCGAGCAGAGCACCGATGGCAATGGTGGCGTTGTAGGAACGCGAGGGGCTGGCAACCAGGCCACCCTCCTGCGGCAATACATCAGCTAAAAAATTATTCATGGGACAACTCTCCTTTTGCGTAATTGAATCGTTTACTAATCTTGCGATCCAGCCCGATGAAACCCTTGCTCTGTCGCCTTAAGAAAGGCTCATGGCAATGTTTCCTCATTGGCCTGGATCAACGGTTTGATCTTGAGATCAAATACGGTATGGAGCGTTGCACCTCCGATCCAGAAAAGTAAAAACAGTAGACCTTCCATTTTTTTTCTCCTCAATCAAACGACCTGACTTCCAGGTTTTTTTGGTTCATCGTCGACCCGAACGGAATGGCGGTACCGAATGGATCACTCCAGCGACTTACCAGATAATCTTCCCCTTCCCCGCAGCCCTCCTTTGCGTATTGTTTTTCGATAAAAAAAATTTCAGGGGTGTTCCACGATGGAACCACCCAAACCAAGTGATGTTATAGTTAATCTACAAAATGGAAAAAGCTATTGTCAAGTTTTTATTCTTTGCATATTCCCATTTTTGGTATTTTTTTCGTGCACATTTAGCCCACTATTCAATTACCGATAAATAGGAGGACGCAATATCTCGTTCTGCGACAATACCGCAACGGCGAATTAGGCAAGGGACAAAGACGGAAAAACAAGCAGATGTAGAACAACCGCAGCCCGGAGCCAACCGCGACTTCCCAGGTCCCGCCACGAAAACACCCGACATGACCCACGGGCATCATCGCCATGGTCAGGCTAGAAATGATCCGGCACCGATGCCAAGAAGGATCAAAATAAGCCTTGCGCGTACAACTATACCCGCTGAAGGAAATCCGGACAACCCAAAAATCGCACCCATGAAAATTGGGCAACAAGCTGAAATAACAAGACATAACGACAATCGCCCACGGAGAACACCCTATTATCACCCCGCTGGCACGCGCCTTGCTTATGATAATCGCAGGGACAACATGGTTCTCCAACCATGACGAAACAAGACAAACGACCTTCTGTCTTTCCGCGCAAGCGGACTCAATCCCCCTCCCCTGCAAAGGATCCTCGGTGGCGGCCCTGGATCCTTTGTTCTTTCCCCCACCTCGCCCCTCCACAATCTCGCCTCAAGAAATGTAGTGACCTTGCCGGGCGAACCCTGTATTATCGTTCCCTGACCATACTGTAAGCGGAACCGCCATCGTCCGTGCGGCTCCATAAATGAATACATTTTTCAGTGTCTGCCGTGCATAACAAGAACCAGCCCACAATCCGGACATGGACCCATGTCCAGCTCACCCTCTTTTTGCTTACCATCTGCACCGCTCTCACCGTCGGTCTGGGCGGTGCCTTCTACATCTTTATCTCCCTTGATATTCCGGCAATCGGCGCCCTGAAACATTATCAGCCGGCCATGGCCTCCATCATCTTTGACTCGGCCAAACAGCCGCTCACCTATGTGTCGCGGGAAAACAGGACCCTCGTCCCGCTCTCCACCATGCCGGAGCTGCTCCCCCAGGCCTTTGTGGCCGCGGAAGACTCCCGGTTTTATCAGCACAGCGGGGTTGACGCCTGGTCGATCATCCGGGCGCTTCTCCACAATATCCGTTCCGGGGAACGGGGCCAGGGGGGCAGCACCATAACCCAGCAGGTCGCCAGGGCGCTCCTGCTCACGCCGGAAAAAACCTACACCCGCAAAATCAAGGAAGCAATTCTCGCCTACCGAATCGACACCACCCTGAGCAAGGAAGAGATCCTCCATATCTATCTCAACCAGATATATCTCGGCAGCGGCGCCTATGGGGTCGAGGCGGCGGCCCAGATCTACTTCGACAAACGGGTGCAGGATCTGAACCTGGCCGAGGTTGCCCTGCTTGCCGGACTGCCGCAGGCGCCGAGCCGCTATTCCCCGTTCCGCAACTTCAAGCTGGCCAAGAATAGACAGCTCTATGTCCTGAATCGCATGGCCGAAGAAGGCTATATCACCCCGACCGCCGCCCGGAAAGCCTACGAACAGACCCTGCTCTGGAATCCGGCCAAGGAAGGGCCGCTGGAAAACAATTATTTCATTGAATATGTCAAGGCCTACGTCGAAAGCAAGTATGGCAGCGAAGCCCTCCTGACCGGGGGACTGCGCATCTACACCACCCTTGACCAGAACATGCAGCAGGCCGCCAACATGGCCATAAAGCGCGGCACCGCCAAATGGGCCATCCGCCAGAGCAAACACGCCGATACCTTGCCCCAGGCCGCCCTGATCTCCATGGAGGTGAAAACCGGGTATGTCCGGGCAATGGTGGGCGGCACGGATTTCGAGAAAAGCCAGTTCAACCGGGCGACCCAGGCCCGCCGTCAGCCCGGCTCCGCCTTCAAGCCCTTTATCTATGCCGCCGCCCTTGAAAAGGGAATGACCCCGGCCACCATGATTCTTGACGAGCCGATTCACTTCCGCGGCGCCACCTCCATGCAGTATTGGGAGCCCAAGAACTACAACAATAAGTTTGAGGGCCCCACCTCCTTTAGAAACGCCCTGGTGCACTCACGGAATGTGCCCACCATCAAGATTTTGCAACAGATCGGGGCAGCCAGCACCATTGGTCTGGCCAAAAGATTGGGCTTTACCTCCCCCCTGGTCAAGGACCTCTCCCTGGCCCTGGGAACCTCCGGCGTCTCCCCCCTTGAGCTGACCAGGGCATACGCTGCCTTTGCCAACAGCGGCCGGATGCCCCAGGCTCTGTTCATCGAAAAGATTGTGGACAGCACCGGCAAGGTTCTGGAGGAACAACACCCTGCCTTCAGCAATGCCCTTGACCCCCGGGTCGCCTACCAGATGACCCGCCTCTTGGAAGGAGTCATCACCGACGGCACGGCCAGGGGCATCAGCAGCTTCGGCGCACCGGCCGCGGGCAAAACCGGCACCACCGATCAGAACGTGGATGCCTGGTTTGTCGGCTACACCCCGGAGCTGACGACCTGCGTCTGGATAGGGCATGACCGCAACATCTCCCTGGGAAGCTCCGAAACAGGCGGCTTGGCCGCGGCCCCGATCTGGCTTGATTTCATGAATCAGACAAAAGCCGGTTACCCTGCGGCCGGGGGCTTCCCTGTCCCGCCGGGCATTGTCATGCTCCCCATGGACAACGCCACCGGCAAGCCCGGAGCAGAGGTTGGCGGCAGCGTTACCCTGGAAGCCTTCAGGGAAGACATCCCGCCCTGGCCCCAGGAGCCGGAGCCGCCCCCTCCAGCAGAAACCACCTACCTCCCCACCCCATAAAAAAAGCCGTGCTCCGGGGCATCCCGAAACACGGCTCATAATGCGTCTTGTTTGTATGTTAGGCCGTAACCGGCGGTTCCTAACGGCTCCTCAATCAAACAGCCCGTTTGCGCGGCATGTTTTTCAGCTCGTCCTTGCCATGGTAGACCACGGTAAAGGTGTCCCGCAGTTCCTTGGTCATCGCCTCTTCCTGCTCCGGATCATCGATCATCACCCGGATGGCCACCCGCTTTTTCCCTTCCGGGGCATCCTCGAACGAGGTGAGGATACTGATGATCCTGGTCTCGAATTTGCGGAGGCTCTCGATAACCTTGGTCACGGAACCGGCAACATCCGGCAGATCGAAAACAAACTGAATGGCGCCATCCTTGATGCCCGTGCTGTGAATGAAGCCCCGCAGCACATCGGTTTCACTCAGCAGGCCGACAAGATGGCCCAAGCCGTCCACCACGGGCAGACCGGAGATCTTGTCTTCCAGCATGACCAGCGCCGCCTTTTCCAGGGTCTCGTCCTGGCTCAAGGTGAGAGGATTGGCGGTCATCACGTCCTTTACCTTCATCTCCGACAACAGATAATAGAGTTCATGGATATCCAGGGAGGTCGTCTTGGAAGGCGAGGCGTCTTTTACATCCCGATCCGTCACGATCCCGATCAACTTCCCATGGGAAACCACCGGCAGACGGCGGATACTGTTTTCCTTCAGAATCCTGGTGGCCCGCATCAGAGAGGTATTCTCATCCACGGTCAGGACGTCTTTCGCCATCCAGTCTTTAATCAACATAACGCACAACCCTCCATAAAAATTGTCTGACCAAGCTCAATAAAGAGCGATTCTTGTTCACCTCGGAAACATACCGGTCGATAACCGATACCTGTTTTTATAAAATATTCCTATTGTTCCCGCAAGATCAAGTGCGCCTGTTCCCCCAAAAATCACAAAGAAAGCCGCCAGAGCCCGGCAGATTCTTTTTTTTACCTTGCTTAACTTCCCGCGAATCGGTAAGCAGTAACTTTTCATACAGGGACATCTCCCTGAGATACGTCCGGTTTCCGGCCCCGAAAAACCATCGCGAAAATGCCCGTATGCCTTGCCCCCTGACAGACGAAACCTTAGCCCGGATCATGGCCACAGCGGCCATTGAGGACTGCGTTTTTCTTGAAACCAACAGGGTCACTGCGGAGGAATCCCGCTCCTATTTTTTCCACCAGCCCATAGCATATCTTTCCTGCCACCCCCAGGATGACCCGGCCCAATTTTTCCGGCAGGCGGAAGATTTGCTGGCACAAGGGCTCTATCTGGCCGGCTGGCTGGATTATGAGTTCGGCTATCTGCTCGATCCCTGCCTGGCCAAGCAAATCCACCCCGCCCCCGAAAAGCCCCTGGCCCGCCTGGGCGTATTCCGCGCCCCCCTGATCTTCGACCACGGCTCGGGAGAGTTACGCAACGGCGCCTGGCCCGATCCGCCCGCAACACAGGCCGCCACGGACTATTGCCTCGCCAATCTGCGCCCCAACCTTAGCCAAACGGACTACACCGCGGCCCTGGCCAAAATCAAGGGGTATATCGAGAGCGGCGACACCTACCAGGTCAACTTTACCCTGAAGCTGCTC
>DASWIU010000209.1:0-7089 GCA_036397515.1 Desulfurivibrionaceae bacterium
GTGTATTTAAATTGGCTCATCCGGGGATTCCTTGGGGGAAATCCGGCAAGAATTTAGGATGTTCATTTCTTTGCTTGCCCAAAGAAACGAACCAAAGAAAAGGCCCCCTGTGTCCCTTGTCCCGCCGTGGGCGGGATACCCTGCGCTCCTCGATGCTGCCGGGGCTTTGCAAACTCGCTGCGCTCAAACAGTGCAAAGCCCTTTTTCGGCAGCCTCTCCGGTGCTCGGCTGCGTGCCAATGGGATTTTCCCCTCCCCCATTTGTCCTGCCGCGCCTCGCAGACGGGGGCGGAAAAAGATGCGGGAACTGTTTGAGGGCGAAGCCCGAGTTTTTCCGCGTCCCGCCCTCGTCGAGAAGTAAGGGAAGCCCGCAGGGCCAGGACTGGCTGGGGTGCCTTTTTCTTGTTTCTTCTTTTGGGCACGCAAAAGAAGAAAGAGAAAACAGCAGCAGAATTATCGCCATCTTCCCAGCAAGTTCCGGACAAACCTTTAAATTGCCCCATTTTCAGTCCCCCTGCAGACCCTGACCACCTCGCTGAAGGTGGTCAAACCCTGCCGGACCTTGGCCAGGCCGTCGGCAAACATGGAGTGAAAGCCCTGTTCCTCGGCAATCTTTCTCAGATCCATCAGGTCCAGCCCTTTGGAGATCCCGCGGTTGATGGCCTCGTCGATGACCAGCAGCTCATAGAGGCCGATCCGGCCGGTGTAGCCGGTATCGGAGCAGCTGGGGCAGCCCTTTCCCTCGTAGATGGGGAAATCCTCGCCCGCTGTCTGGTAGCCGAACTCGCTGAGCATCCCCTGCCGCACCTTGCAATGGGGACAGATGCTGCGGACCAGCCGTTGGGCCAGGACACCGCGCAGGGAAGAGGAGATAAGAAACCGCTCCACGCCCAGGTCGGTCATCCGCACCACCGCGGAGATGGCGTCGTTGGTGTGCAGGGTGGAAAAAACCAGATGGCCGGTGAGCGAGGACTGCACCGCGATCTCCGCCGTTTCCAGGTCGCGGATCTCGCCGATCATGATCACGTCCGGGTCCTGGCGGACAATGGAGCGCAGCCCCGAGGCAAAGGTCAGGCCGATCTCGGAACGGACCTGAATCTGGTTGATGCCGTGCAGCTGGTACTCCACCGGATCTTCCACGGTGATGATCTTGTTGCTCCCGGTGTTGATCTGATTGAGCGCGCAATAAAGGGTCGTGGTCTTGCCGCTGCCGGTGGGGCCGGTGACCAGGATGATGCCGTCCGGCATGGCGATGAGCTTGCGAAACTCAGCCTCGATCCGGCTGTCCATGCCCAGCCGGGCCAGCTCCAGGATGATGGAGGCCTTTTCCAGGATGCGGATCACCACGCCCTCGCCGAAGATGGTGGGCAGGGTGGAGACCCGCAGATCGATTTCGCGGCCCGAGACCCGCATGGAGATCTTGCCGTCCTGGGGCAGGCGGCGTTCGGCAATGTCGAGCCCGGCCAGCAGCTTGGTCCGGGAGATAATCGCCGGCTGCATGGCGTGGGGCGGGATTTCATAATCGTGGAGGATGCCGTCGATGCGCAGCCGGATCCGCAGGCCGTCTTCAAAGGGTTCCAGGTGGATATCACTGGCCCGGCGGGTGACCGCCGTATCGATCAGGTTGTTGACATACTTGATGACCGGCGCCTCGGAGGCCATGTCCTTGAGCTTGTCGATATCCGCCTCGTCGATGAGCATGGCCGCGGCTTCGCTCTCCTGCTGGCCCAGCTGATAGTGCTCGCGGATAAGGTTTTTGAGCTGGGTCTCGCCGATAACCTGGATGGCAAAATGCGAAGCCAGGGTAGTCCGGGCGGAGGCGAGAATATCATTGTCCAGGTGATCGCCGGTCAGAGGAAAGAGATCGGAATCCCCTCGGCCGATAACCTGGACGGTAAAGGGCGAAGCCAAGGCAATCCTGGCGCCGGCGAGAATATCGCTGTCCAGGGGATCGCTGGTCAGAAGAACGGGATCGGAATCCTTTCGGCGGAAGAGGAGGAAGGGGTGGTCTTTTAAAAAAAGCTGGGGGATGGGCGGGGTGAGAAATTCGTCTCCTTCCCGCGGAACATAGACGCTCAACTCCAGTTGCTGGGCCAGGGCCGCAGCCAGATCCTCCTCGCTGATATAGCCGAGGGAGAGCAGGAGTTCCCCGAGCCGGTGGTCCACGGTTTCCTGATGGGCCAGTGCCCGCTCCAGCTGGCCGGGCTGCAACTTGCCGTTGTTGACCAGCAGCGAACCGATCTTTTCTTTTTTGCGAAAAAAAACGGATTGCATGATAGGGGCGGAATCCTTTAGGGGAAAGACTTGGGGGGCTGCTCTAAACAATGAAAATTATTAATATAATGGCGGAAAAATATGATCAAAAAATATTATGGTTATAGAATTTTTTCTCAAATAGGCAGGATATATACAATGAAATAAAAATGACTAGCTATTGGATAGGTGAACTATCATATGCAACTAATACAATGATACGCAAAAAAAATGCGAAAAATGAGAACTCTTGCTCCAGGAGAGATATCGAAACAAGAGAAAAGCCATTGACTTACCCTTAAAAAATTATTCCCAACTGCCGATGTCGGCGTTTTCTTTTTCCCCGCCGGGCTGATTGTCCTGTCCATAGGAATAGATATCTATTTCGCCATGTTCTCCAGGGCTGCGGTATTGATAGGGATTGCCCCACGGATCGTTGGGCACCGCTTTTTTCAGATAGGCGCCATCCCATTTCTCCGTGCCGGGATTGGTCACCAGGGCGGTCAACCCTTCCTGCTGGTTGGGGTAGCGGCCCACATCAAGGCGAAAGGCATCCATGGCCGCCATGAGCATTTCGATCTGGGTCTTGGCCGTCTTCTGCTGGGCCTTGCCCAGTTTGCCGAAGAGCTTGGGCCCGACCAGGGAGGCGATCAGCCCGAGAATGACCATGACGATCAACAGTTCCATCAGGGAAAAGCCGCGCTGTTTTTTCAGGTTTTGCTGTTTCATAAGGGTGCTTTTTGTCTGGCGGAGGTTATCCTTGCCCCGAGGCGTTTTGGCCCGGAACAAGGCGAAAGGACTCTCTTAATGCTTACAATGGCGGGATCAAATATGTCAAGCAAAAATGGGGCATTATACCCAAAGCGCCGCCGTGTTTTGCCACAGGCGGAAAATCAGATTTTGCGCCGCACCCCCATCAGCCGTCCGGCGACAATGGCAAGGATGCCGCAGCCGGCGCTGAACAAAGCGCCCATCTTGGCCGCGCCCTGAATGAGCGGATCGGTGAACGCCTCGCCTGCCACGAACAGGGCCACCGTCAGGCCAAGCCCCCCGATCAACCCGACCAGCAGCAGCTCCTTTTTGCCGACATGGGCAGGCAGGGGATAACCGAGTTTCTTGCCCAGCAACCCCATGCTGAAGATGCCGCCGGTTTTGCCGATGGCCAGAGAGGCGAAAACCAGCCAGGTAGGAACGCCGATGGCGGCAAACTCCACCCCGGCATTGGCCAGGCCGAACATGAACAGCCCGAGATCCACCACCACCTTCCATTCGTGCTCAAAACTGGCAAGGGGGGTGAGATCCCTGGGATCTTCCTCGAAGAGGTGTTTGTGTTCACTGGGGGGATGGGGCAGGAAGGGCACGATGAAGACCAGGGCCAGGGCCGGATGGACATGGGCCTTGAACAACCCGAGCCAGCTGAGGCCGCCGCCCAGGAGGAGGTAGGGCCAATAGCTCTGCGCCTTTCCCCGCCGCAGCAGGAAGGCGATAATCATGCCGGCCAGGGTAAGAGCCAGCCATTGCGGGGCAACAGGATGCCCCGGGTCCGGATAGAAGACCGCAATGATCGCCAGGCCGATGGCGTCGTCGGCTATGGCCAGCAACAGCAGGAAAGAGATGGCGGGATGGTTTTTGCCGAAAACCAGGCTGGCGACCAGCCAGGCCAGGGCTATGTCGGTGGCGGTGGGAATGCCCCAGCCCCCGATGAGCGAGGGACCGCCGATCAGGGCATTGAGGCCCAGGTAGACGAACACCGGTCCGACCACCCCGCCCACCGTTGCCAGCAGGGGGTTTATCGCCTTGCGCAGGGGATGGAGATCCCCGCCCGGCAGGCAGCTTTGGGTGATCTCCGAGGCGGCCATGCCGAAAAAGAGCACCATGAACAATTCATTGGTGAGGAAATGGAAGCTGAGCGGCCCGAGCAGGGGCTCCTGATTGAAGCGGTGGTAGCCTTCCGGCGAGAGGTTTGCCCAGATCAGGGCGACCACAACCCCGGAAAGCAAGGGGACCGAAAATTCCCGGAGCAGGTTAAAATGTCTTTTCACGATTCATCCCTCTGTTGGACTCGGAAGACATCGTCACACCGGGGAAAACCGGTGTCCAGCCTTTTCGCAACTCGACAAAGACCCTGGATTCCGGCTTTCTCCGGAATGACGAAATATCGCGATTTTTGGCTTTTTCCGAACCTCTCGGCCTTTATTGGCTCGGTGAGAACCCGCGCCCTGCCTTAAACCGCGACAAAATCCATGCCCAACCATACCAAAAACCCATCCCCGGTCAAGAAGAATCAGCCTGCGGGAGAGCCGAACGCCCGGGGCCTGAAACAAAAAGCCACCCCGCGCAAGGCAGAATGGCTTTTTTCTCAAAACCGTAACTGTTCAGCAGTGCCGCGGCTGCGAGGAAGAGGCCTGCGAAGTGTGCTAGTGCACACGAGCAGGCCGATGACAAGGCAGATGCGGTGCTGCTGGACAGTTAATGCGCGCCGACGGAAAGCAGGCCGCTGGCCGCCAGAGTCAGAATAACCGCCTCGGCGATGGCCATGATCGCCATGGCCTTATCCTTCCTGGCGAACAGCCCCGGGGTGATGACGATGTAGCAGAGAATCGTGATCCCGGAAAGAATGGCGATGGGCAAGAAATTCAAGAAATCGCCATAGCCGAGGAGCCTCATCCAGGACCAGCCGGTGGGCAGGGTTTCCCAGTGCAAAAAGTTGGTGTTGATCGCCACCAGATAGTCATGCACCGGCTGGCTCCAGTAGATGGAGATCTCGTCCACCGGCACGATTGAGGGCATGACGCCCAGCACGTACAGGGCAAAGGTGATAACCATGAGGGCCAGGCCGGCGTACATGCCTTTTTCCAGAATAGCGGCGTACAGCACCTGCTCCTCGGTTGCTTGGGTATTATGCTGTGACATGAGACAATCCTCCGTGAAATAAACTATTATATCGTTCCGTTAATACCGTTACCATTCCTAGAACAGGCTGACGCCCATGGTGCTCAGCCCCTTTTGTACCGCCTTCAGGCCGGCGAAGAGGAGAATAACGATAACCATCCAGCGGATAAAGGTCGGCTTGGCAACCTTGAGCAAACGGACCCCGACAAAGGAACCCAGCATGATGCCGATGAGCGACGGCACAACCATCATGGGGATCACGCAGCCCTTGTTAAAATAAATCCAGGCGGCGGAAGTATCGGTGATGGAAAGCAGGAACTTGGAGGTGGCCACGCTGATCTTGAGCGGCGCGCCCATCATCAGGTTCAGGACCGGCACGTTGGCCCAACCGGCGCCCAGGCCGAACATCCCGGCCATGAAGCCGATGATGATGAAGGTCAGCAGGCCGGGGATGGTGCGATGGATCTTCCAGTTGATCTCTTCCTTGGTGGTCGGCTCATAAAAAACGCCGGTGATGCGCAGGGCGGTGGACAGCGCGTCCGCCTGGGGAACATGGGGGACCGTTGACTTCTTGGCGGAGAGCATGATGGCCACGATGCCGAGGATGGTGCCGCCCAAGGCAAGCTGAACGATGTGGGTGGGCAGGGCCAGGCCGACCATGGCGCCGACAATGGCCATGGTGGAGGCGATGAGCGCCACCGGCATGGCCAGGCGCAGACTGGCGAGGTTGGCCTTCAGCAGGCCGGGGCCCGCGGCCAGGGCGCCGCACAGGGCGACGAGCAGACCGGCGCCGCGGACAAAATCAAGGTGAAACGGGAAAAACCCGCCGATGATGGGCACGAACAGCACCCCGCCGCCGACCCCGCCAAGCACCGCGATGATGCCCATGACAAAGGTGACGAACAGCAGAATCACCGGCCATTTCCACCAGCCCGGATCACCGGCTGCCGGAATCTGATCCATGGTAATCACTTCGCTTGCCAGAGCCCAGGCCGGGCTCAGCATGATGGCGCACATGCAGGAGACAAACAGCATCCCCGCCTTCTCCTTGATGTTTCCTCGCATCCTTGTTTCCTCCCTGTTTTCCCTAAAACCGAAATAAAAGAATATCCGCGCCGTTATTCAAAAATAACTGAAACATTGGCGTTTCGTGGTAGGCATAAGAGGCCGTAACGAAATCGGATACAATGTATGGGTTATTTCTTAACGGCCCCTAAAAAATGAACCAGCATTGTGACCGCTTACATGCAAACGCGGGGACAATCGTCGCCGGCGGACGACCGTCTTGATCCTGCTCCCCGCGGTGGCTATTTCGAAAAATTTTCGGTATGCTTACTGCTCGCAAAATGTGCTGTCAAGAAAAAACTGTTCCTCTTTGAAACACGGCTATTGCAATGTGCATCATTCCTGAAAAATGATGCGCGAACACTTTTTCCCGCTGCATTGTGCAACATTTTCCCGGGACCAAATGATGCAATTTTCAATAGCAGAAATTTTGCAAATACTCGGCAAGGAGGTCGCCGGGTATGCCGTGCCCATCGTCGATCTCATTGCCGTGCAAACCAACGACCCGTACAAGATTCTGGCGGCCACCATCCTCTCGGCCCGGACCAGGGATGAAACCACGGCCAAGGCCGCGGCCCGGCTGTTTGCGGAAGCGCCGGACCTCGCCTCCCTGGCGGGCTTGAGCGAAGAGCGCATTGCCACGCTGATCTTTCCGGTGGGCTTCTACAAGAACAAGGCCCGGTTTCTCGCCGAACTCCCCGGCGTGCTGGCGGAAGAGTTCGGCAACCGGATTCCCGACGAAGTCGACGCCCTCACCCGGCTGCCCGGGGTGGGCCGGAAAACCGCCAACCTGGTGGTGGCGGTGGCCTTCAAGAAACCGGCGATCTGCGTGGACACCCATGTGCACCGGATCATGAACATCTGGGGCTACGTGAAAACC
>DASWIU010000210.1:0-10680 GCA_036397515.1 Desulfurivibrionaceae bacterium
CGGCGAGGGAAAACCAGGCCAGGCTTGCCTGCCCATGCCGCAAGACGATGAGCGCGGCAAGCAGCGGGCCGATGGCCGAGCCGGCGTTGCCCCCCACCTGAAACAGTGACTGCGCCAAGCCATGCCGGCCTCCCGATGCCATCCGCGCCACGCGGGACGATTCCGGGTGAAACACCGACGAGCCCGTTCCCACCAGCGCTGCCGCCAGCAACAGCACCGGATAACTCCCCGCCTGGGAAAACAGCACCAGCCCCGACAGGGTGAGCCCCATGCCCACGGCAAGGGAATAGGGCCTGGGGTTCCGGTCGATATAAAAACCGATCATGGGCTGAAGGACCGAGGCCGTGCCCTGAAAGGTGAGGGTGATAATGCCGATCTGGGCAAAGCTCAAGCCATAATTGCTCTGGAGCAGCGGATAGATCGCGGACAACAGGGTCTGCATCATGTCGTTGAGCAGATGGCAGACACTGATCGTAATCAGAATGGCAAAGGCTGTTTTTTCGGCGGGCGTCGGGGCGCTTGCAGGGGGCAAACTCATGGGGCTTGATTTCCGTTATGGCGCGGCTGTAAGGAGATTTTCCGCTCAAGGTCGCGGCAAGAGGGAAGCATTCGGCTTGGTGCGAGAAAGTTAGTATTTAATAGCGCGATTATATTCCCGGATCAACTCTTTTTCCCTATCCTCCCATCCCAGCGCAACACCGCGTATATTTTTCTTCCCCCTCTTGACAGGGGATTTTGCCCCACGTACCCTAATTATGATACGCCTGTTCCGCGGTCGGAGCCCGATGACGCTCGCCACCCGTCCCTGACCGACACCTGTTCGCTTCCTTCAAACTTCCGGGGGATTGCCATGATCGCACTCATCGTCAACGATAAGGTCTTCGAGGTGGACGCCGCGCCCGACACGCCGCTCTTGTGGGTGCTGCGCGACCAGCTCCAGCTCACCGGCACCAAGTACGGGTGCGGCATCGGCGAATGCGGGGCCTGCACCGTGCACCTCAATGGCGAGGCGGTGCGCTCCTGCCAGATGCCGGTGCAAGAAGCAGTGGGCAAGAAGATCACCACCATCGAGGGGCTGCCGGAAAACCATCCGGTCAAGGCCGCCTGGGTGGCCGAAGAGGTGCCCCAGTGCGGCTACTGCCAGCCCGGCCAGATCATGCAGGCCGCCGCTTTTCTGGTCAAGTTCCCGGAACCGGCCGACGCCGACATCGACCGGGAGATGACCGGCATCTGCCGCTGCGGCACCTATCCGCGCATCCGCACCGCTGTTCAGCGCGCCGCCAAGGCCTCGGCCAAAGGAGGGAAGCCATGAGCCGGATATTCAATTGCAGCCGGCGCGACTTCTGCAAAAACGGAGCCCTGCTCGGCACCGGCCTGGTGCTCGGCTTCTACCTGCCGGGCTGCCAGAAAAAAGAGATCATCCCCCCGGCCACCGGCCCTTTTAAGGCCAACGCCTTCATTCGGATCGCGCCGGACGAGACCATCACCTTTTTTATCAACAAGTCGGAAATGGGCCAGGGGGTGTATACCTCGCTGCCCATGCTGATCGCCGAGGAGCTGGAGGTGGACTGGCAGAAGATCCAAATCGAGGCCGCGCCGGTGGCCCCGGAATACAACCATACCCAGTGGGGCAAGATCCAGGGCACCGGCGGCAGCACCAGCATCCGCTCGACCTGGGACCAGTTGCGCACCGCCGGGGCAGCCGGCCGCACCATGCTGATCCAGGCCGCGGCCGGGATCTGGGAGGTGCCGCCCGAGTCGTGCAGGGCCGAGGCCGGCAGGGTTATCCATCCCAAGGGCCAGAAGAGTCTTTCCTATGGCGTCCTGGTCGGTGCTGCCGCCAAGCTGCAGCCGCCCAAGCAGGTACCGCTCAAACCGGCCGCGAATTTCAAGATCATCGGCAAGCCGCGCCCCCGGCTCGATACCCCGGCCAAGGTCAACGGCACCGCCGAGTTCGGCATCGATGTCAAGCGGCCCAACCTGCTCACCGCGGTCATTGCCCGGCCGCCGGTCTTCGGCGCCAAGCTCAAGGATTTCGATGCCGAGGCGGCCAGGGCGGTGCCCGGGGTGAAAGCTGTGGTGGCGGTGGATTCCGGCGTGGCCGTGGTGGCGGAGAGCTTCTGGGCCGCGAAACTCGGGCGCGACGCCCTCACGACCGTGTGGGACGAAGGCCCGCTCGCCAAGTTCGACAGCGCAGCCCAGGGCAAGGAATACGAGGTGCTGGCGCAACTTCCCGGGCTGGTTGCCACCAATCACGGGGATGCCGCAGCCGCGCTCGTCGCGGCCGCCGAGAAGATCGAGGCCGTCTACGAGATGCCCTATCTGGCCCACGCGACCATGGAACCCCTGAACTGCGTGGCCGACGTCCGCGCCGATAGCTGCGAAATCTGGGTGGGCACCCAGATGCAGACCCTGGACCGCAATGCCGCGGCCGCGGTGACCGGGCTGGCCCCGGAAAAGGTCACCCTGCACACCACCTTCCTCGGCGGCGGCTTCGGCCGGAGGGCCGTGGGCGACAGCCATTTCGTCCGCGAGGCGGTGCAGGTTTCCAAGGCGATGCAGGCGCCGGTCAAGGTGGTGTGGACCCGCGAAGACGACATCCGCGGCGGCTTTTACCGGCCCCGCGCCTACCATGCGGTGCGCGCCGCCCTGGGCGAGGACAAGCTCCCTGTTGCCTGGCAGCAGCGCATCGTCTGCCAGTCCATTGTCAAGGGCACTCCCTTCGAGGAGGGGCTGATGAAGGAGGGCATCGACCATACCTCGGTGGAGGGGATCGCCGACCTCAGTTACGCGGTGCCCAATCTGCAGGTCGAGTACCAGATGGCCCCGGCCGGGGTGCCGGTGCTGTGGTGGCGCTCGGTGGGCCACTCCTTTACCGCCTTTGTCAAGGAATGCTTCATCGACGAACTGGCCGATGCCGCGGGCCAGGACCCGCTCGCCTTTCGCAAGCAGCTCCTGGTCGAACACCCGCGCCAGGTCGCGCTCCTCGACCTGCTGGCGGCAATGGCGGGCTGGGGCAAACCCGAGAAGGGCACGGCCCAGGGGCTTGCCATCCATGAATCCTTCGGCTCCATCGTGGCCCAGGTGGCCGAGGTAATTGTGGAAGACGGCAAGATCAAGGTGGTGCGGGTGGTCTGCGCCGTGGATTGCGGCCAGACCGTCAACCCGGACACCATCGTGGCCCAGATGCAGTCCGGCATCTTCTTCGGCATGGCTGCGGCGCTCCACGGCGCCATCACCTTTAAAAACGGCCGGGTGGAGCAGAGCAACTTCCACGACTACCCCATGCCGCGGCTGGCCGAGATGCCGACGGTGGAGGTGCACATCATGCCGAGCACGGAAAAACCCGGCGGCATCGGCGAACCCGGGGTGCCGCCCATTGCCCCGGCCATTGCCAATGCGGTTTTCGCCGCCACCAAGATGCGGCTACGGACCCTGCCGCTGAACCTGACCCCGCCGGCCCCGGAGCCCAAAGCCAAGGCTGCCGCTCCCGAGGGCGGCAAGAAAAAAAAGAAGTAGGGCGCGGATATGGATGAACTGGCACTTTATGAAGAGATTGTCGGCCTGAAAAAGGCGCGGCGGCCGGCGGTGCTGGCCACGGTGATCGAGACCCGCGGCTCCGCGCCCCGCAAGGCCGGGGCCAAGATGCTGGTCTATGGCGACGGCAGCATCAGCGGCACCATCGGCGGGGGCAAGATCGAGGCCGAGACCATTGTCGCCGCGGGCGAGATCTTGCGGCGAAACGCCTCCCGCACCCTGGCCTTCAGCCTCACCGAGGCGCACGGCAGTGTTTGCGGCGGCGAGGTGACGGTCTATCTCGAACCGCTGGTCGCGGCCCCCCACTGCGTCATCATCGGCGACGGTCATGTCGGCCAGGCCCTGGCCGAGGCGGCCGGGCGGGCCGGTTTTCTGGTGAGCCTTGCCGACGAGGCCGACAACCGGGCGGAACTCCTCGGCAGCACCGATTTTCACACCTATTTCTTTATCTGCACCAGCGACCACCAGCAGGATTTTCTTGCCGTGCAAGAGGCGCTGGCCACTCCTGCCTGCCACATCGCGGTGCTGGGCAGCAGCCGCAAACGCAAGGCCATGGAAGAATTTTTGCAGGGACAGGGGATTACCCCGCAGACAATGAACCGGGTCATCTCCCCGGCTGGGCTCGACATCGGCGCGGAAACGCCGGAGGAGATCGCGGTCAGCGTGGTGGCCCAAATGATTCAGGTCCGGAGAGCCAATGCAGACACGCATCGCAGCACTGTTGCTTGCCGCCGGCCTCTCAAGGCGCATGGGCAGCAGCAAACCATTGCTGCCGCTGGCTGACCAGCCGGCTATCCACCATTGCCTTCACGCCCTGCTCGCCAGCCCGGCGCACCCCGTCGTGGTCGTGCTCGGCCCCGGCGGCGAACCGGTGCAGGAGGCCATCGCCTCCTTTCCCGTCACCATTGCCTGGAACCGTGACCCGGAGGGAGATATGGCCGGCTCGGTCCGCGCCGGGCTGGCTCTGTTGTCCGCGGATTGCACCGGAGTGCTGATCCATCTGGTCGATCACCCGCTGGTGACTGCAGTCACAATGCAGGCCCTCTGTGCCGCCCATGAGGCCGCGCCCCAAGCCATCATCATCCCCACCTGCAATGGCCGCCAAGGTCATCCCACCCTTTTTCCGCGGGCGATCCTCACCGAACTGACCCTCGCCGTCACTCTGCGCGATATTGTCAAGAAAGACCCGACACGGGTGCAACGGGTTCCGGTGTCGGATGAAGGAATCTTCCTCGACATGGACACCCCGGCCGACTACGAGGCCCTGCTCCAGCGGGTTTCCTGAGATATTCTGAAATGGGGAGAAACTGACAGTCTGTTTAGAAACGAAGAAAGGCGCGAAATGGAGTGGAGCAGAGAGCTACAACGTCTCGCTGGGCAAGTGCTTCTTTCTAGTGCGGGATATTGCATAGATAATTGTTCCCGAGATAATTATGGTTAGCACCCCTATTCCAAAAAGTACCCTGAGCGCCTGAAAGAGTGGCGTTCCGTGATGGTGAACGATCTGCAGTAGGTTTTCTTCGTGCTGCTGATCTCCATGATGACCATCAGCCTCATCATGGAGATCAGCAGGTGCATGCCCGGTATTGGCATGGCGCCCTCGGCCAAGCATTTCGTTGAAGGCGATGAGAGTACCGCTTCCGACTTGTATGAATATGAAGAGGGACAGAATAGCGCCAAGGGTAGCGTGATACTTTCGAAGGGTTTTTTCTGCCATTTCTGCTCCTCTGTATCTGCTGGTTAGAGAATTCGTATTTTCTCTAAAAAGAAGGGCGCCCTGCGGCGAGTAGCGCGTGGCGGGATGTATGGGGAAGTTCCGGGGCAACGACTCTGGCTATACATACTATAAAACAAAGCTATCCCAGACCTGACCGCGCTGTCAATGGGTTAGTATGATGTTCCGGAATTGGTGGGAATTAGGATTATACCAAAAAAACAAAAAGGAGAGAACAACATGGTAAGAACAACTCGGATAGTGAGACTTGCCTTGCTTGGGGCGATAATTCTGGGCGTGACCGCAATTTCTGGAGGAACAGCCATCGCTGCTGAAGACCAGGATAATGATAATACCTTTATATTCTACTGGGAGAATGATGCGCTTAGTGACAGCGATGGGCATTACACCAATGGTCTGAAGTTGCTCTGGGTGTCTGGCCCCCTAAATACATATGCCGAAGATAAAAGACTGCCCGACTGGAGCAGTAAACCGATTGAGTCCCTGCCTCTGGTCAATGCTCCCGCCACCACGAAGCATGTGGCATTTTTAATCGGGCAAAAGATATTTACCCCGCAGGATCTCGATAATCCCAACTTGATCGTCGATGATCGTCCCTATGCGGGGTGGACTTATCTGGGCACGGCCCTGCATTCGAAGAGTAAAGACGTGCTGGACAGTTTTGAACTGGATATCGGTATGATCGGCCCCAATTCATATGCCCGTGATGTGCAGGAGGAAATGCATGACCTGCTGGACTCGAAAAAGCCGCAGGGCTGGGAGCACCAATTGAAGAATGAAGTGGGGCTTGTCCTGGTTTACGAACGAAAATGGCGGACCTGGCAACTTGGCCTCGGGAATTCGAACGTCTTTGACTTCATTCCCCATCTCGGTGCGGCAGTGGGGAATGTGTATACCTATGCAAATGCCGGCGGTGAAATCCGCTTAGGTATCAATTTGCCCGATGATTTCGGCACGGCCCTGATTCGTCCTGCGGGCGATGCAAGCATCCCGGCTGCCAACGCAAGGAAAAACAAGGCGGGGATTCACCTTTTTGCCGGGGTTGACGGGCGCTCGGTGCTTCGCAATATCTTCCTGGACGGCAATACCTTCACCGACAGCCATGAGGTGGACAAGGAGTACTTTGTTGCTGATCTCATGGCCGGTGTAAGTGCTCATTATAACCGTTTTAAAATAACTTACTCCCATGTCTATAGAACCAAGGAGTTTAAGGCTCAACAGGATGAAGAGATCTTCGGATCCGTGAGTATTGCCTACGTATTTTGAAGAAGTAGGGGCAACTGAAGTGATGGGGTGTGATAGGTATTCGTCGGTTTCGGCAAGGCAGAGCCGTCCGCGAAACCAGGCGCCGTACCTGTTTTCGTTTCCAACAGGTTTCAGCGGATGTTTTAATCTCTTTATGGGTCTAATTTCCCGCAGCTTGCTGCGGGTGCAGTTCATTCGACCTCAAATTAATTCCCTCCCCCGCATGGGGAGGGGAGTTTTTCAGGAATATTAAGAGTTACATGACAGTAGTACTGCCTGTGCAAAATGCGAACGGAGCCCGGCATCTTGCGATATCTTGATTTCTTTCAGCAGGGCAAGACGGACCATGGCGGCTGCTTTCTTCGGGCTTTTTCCCTGTATGGTCAACAATCACTGACGGTCAGCCCGGTTGCGGAGCAGCGGCCATGAAGCGCATTCTGGTCACCGGCGCCACCGGGCAGATCGGCTCGGAACTGATCCCGGCACTGCGCGAGAAGTACGGAGCCGGGAACGTGGTGGCCGCCGCTCATCGGGCCAGGCCCGATCAGGCGCTGCAGGAGGCTGGTCCGCTGGTCTTCCTCGACGTGCGGGACCGGTCCGCCCTCGAAGGTCTTGTGCGCCGGTATGCGATTGACACCATCTACCATCTGGCCGCCCTCCTTTCCGCCGTGGCCGAGGGTGACCCCCAGCGCGCCTGGGAGATCAACATGCAGGGGTTGGTCAATGTTCTGGAGGTTGCCCGCCAACATCATTGCGCGGTATTTTTTCCCAGCTCCATCGCCGCCTTCGGGCCGGATACCCCCCTGCGCCATACCCCGCAGCGCACCATCCAGCGGCCGCACACCGTCTACGGGGTGACCAAGGTGGCGGGTGAACTGCTTTGCGACTACTACCATCGGCGCTTCGGCGTGGATACCCGCGGGGTTCGCTATCCCGGGCTGATTTCCCATGTGGCCAAGCCGGGCGGCGGCACCACCGACTATGCAGTGGAGATCTTTTACGCGGCGACGGAAGGAAGAGCGTTCACCTGCCCGCTGCGGCCCGACACGGCCCTGGCCATGATGTACATGCCGGACGCCCTCCGGGCTGCCATCGAGCTGATGGAGGCGGACCCGGCCCGCCTCGAGGACCGCAACGCCTTCAATTTGGCAGCCATGAGCTTTACGCCGGCCGAGATCGCTGCGGCGATCAAGGAGAGCCTGCCGGATTTCACCATGGTCTATGAGGTGGACCCGCTGCGGCAGGGGATTGCGGAAAACTGGCCGGCCAGTCTGGATGACAGCGCGGCGCGGCGTCAATGGGGTTGGCGGCCGGCCTATGACCTGACCGCCACGGTCACGGAGATGCTGGCCAGGCTTGCGGCCAGGCGGGCCGCCGCAAGCGGAGGAGGGGAAAAATGACGGGCCGGGAGAAACTCGTTGCCGGTTGCCGGGACCGCTTGGCCGCGCTGGCAACTGAAGGGAGGCGGAAGGGCGGGGAACTGGTGGTCGCCGGCATCAAGCCGCCCCGAGACGGTTACGGCCATCGCTATCTCCTTGCCGGTCAGGGCGAGCGGGAGTTTCTGCGCATGAACTCCAACTCCTACCTGGGGCTCTCCCTGCATCCCGAGGTGATCGCGGCGGCGGCCGAGGCAGCGGCCCGGTTTGGCGCCGGTCCGGGGGCGGTGCGCTTTATCAGCGGCACCTATGCGCCGCATGTGGCCCTGGAAGAGCGGCTGGCCCGTTTTCACGGCCGCGAGGCAGCCATGCTCTTCAGCGCCGCCTATGCCGCGGTGTTGGGTGTTCTGCCGCAGCTCATCAGCAACGAGACCGTGGTGATCAGCGACGCGCTCAACCATAACTGCATCATTAACGGTATCCGCTTGGGCAGGCCGGGTGCCAAGGCGATTTACCGTCATCTCGATCTGGCGGAGCTGGAAGAGCAGCTGCGCAGCCAGGCTCCCTTGGCCAGGCAAGCGGTGGTGGTGACCGACGGCATCTTCAGCATGCGGGGCGACCATGCGCCCCTGGCCGCCGTGGCCGCGCTCTGCGAGAGGTATCAGGACCGCTATGCGGAAGGGGTCATCCTGATGGTCGATGATTCCCACGGGGTGGGCGCCTTTGGCGAAACCGGCCGCGGCACCGAGGAATACACCAACGCCAGGGCGGAGGTGCTGGTCGCCACCCTGGGCAAGGCGTTGGGGGTGAACGGCGGCTATGTGGCGGCCGACGCACCGGTGATCGAGTTGCTGCGCGAGACCGCGCCCCTCTATGTCTATTCCAATCCGCTGACCCCGGCCGAGGCCGCTGCCGCGCACGCGGCGCTCGATATCCTCGACAGCCCGGCCGGGTTGCAGCTCCTGGCAACCTTGCGCAGCCGCACCGCCCGTTTCCGCAACGGGCTGCGAGCCTTGGGTTATGAGACCATCGACGGAGCCCATCCCATCGTGCCGCTCATGGTCAGGGAGACGCGGCGGACCGCCGAGCTGGTTGCCCGGCTTTTTGCCAAGGGCATCCTGGCCACCGGCCTCAACTACCCCATCGTGCCCAAGGGGGATGAGGAGATCAGGTTCCAGCTCTCGGCCGGCCATACGGAACGCGATATCGATTATGTCCTGACGGTGCTGGCGGAGTTGGGCGGCAGGCAGGGAGGATCGGTTTGAAGGGTAGGGGCGGGTGCGGAACGATAAAGGTTTCTTGTGCCGCCAAAGAGCATGCCGCGCGGGCATCGCCGCGGCATCAATTACGGGGGTTTTCGGGTAGAGTAAAAGGAGTGTTCGGTGGATTGGTTTGTTCTGGGGATCGTTCCCCTTTTTTATTCGATGTGTGCTTTAGCCGTTTGGATAGCGAGATCTTTATCCTTGGTAAACAACCGCCACTTCATTTCTGTTGAGTGAATACCGGCTTTTTTGTCTTGCCCTCTACTGTAATACCAGTGGCCAAAGCGCTCGACCGTAGAAAAGGGATGATTCTCCGTGCAGAGAAACCCGCACGGTTTAAATTCTTCGAAAAAAATAGTTTCATCCGGGTCTTCATCATAAGACTGGTCTTCAGGCAAGGCGATTTGGGATACATCCACCTTCTCTGCTTCCCTTTCATCCAACCAGTCTGAAATTTTCAAATCATTTGGATTTTTGTTTTCCATGGGCTTTTGCTCCTGCAGAAAACTAACGGGCTGAGCGGGACGCTGTTGCTTTGTCGACTAGCTTACCATAAGACTTGGGTTCCCGGTTATAATTTCATGTACCTTGCCCGAGACAGGCAACGAATCGACCACGTCTCCGGTGGGTTTTGGGGCTGAGGTAAGGTGCAAAATCAGGCCTGAGCCCGAGGTGTTGCGATATTTTGCTTTCTTGACTCAATTCTTATCCAAGCGGTCCCAAGAGAAGCATGGTCGGGGTCATCAGAATCAAGGTTGTCAGTATCCACCAATACGACTCTTGGCTTTCACCGCGCCGTTTCTCTGCAATGGCCTTTGTAACGGTTACGAAGGCAAGGATTAAGGCGACAAGTGCGATTGCCAGTGCCATGTAGCCCCGGTTGGCACAGCCAAACACATGTTTTGGCGTGAAATAAAGACAGATGATCAGAATTGGCGCAAGCGAAGGGAGGAGTAGGTGCTTGGTAATTTTTTTCATCAAATGTGATCCTTCATTGGCAGAATGATCTGATAAATTTTCCTTGAAACCGGGCTCCGTCCCTGTTTTTTCATGCCATCCTCTTTCTGCCTATTCCTACAATCTGCAATCACATCCCTGGGAATCAGCCGAAGTGCAAGCCAGATCAGAGCGGGCAAGACAATCACGTCATCGAGAAGCCCAATCACCGGGATAAAATCCGGAATCAAGTCGATGGGCGACACTGCATAAGCAATAGCCGCACCCAGAAAGACCCGTGATGCACCGGGTGTCAGAGGATGCTTCAACACAAGGCGATAGAACTCGATCTCTTGTGAGAACCGTTTGATGATCACTCTGGCTCGTTCAGTCAGTTTCATATTGTTCGGCCAACATTAATATTATCCGGATTTTCGCTTTTGCCCAGATACACCCTGGGAACCGGGCTCCGGCCCTGTTTTTTTGAAATAGAAGATTGGTAGGGGAAATAGGTATTATGTCCCCGGATACCTCGCTCGCGAGGCTATCGTGTCGGGTTTCGCTTTTGCTCTACCCGACCTACCGACTG
>DASWIU010000211.1:0-27651 GCA_036397515.1 Desulfurivibrionaceae bacterium
GAGATCCGCGACAAGGATTATAAGGAAGGGCAGGGCAGCGATATCTCCCGCGACCGCTGGCGGACCCGCTTCCGGGTCGGCGGCGTCTGGGACAACAAGGCGGAGAACTGGCAGGTCGGCGCCGGGCTCGCCTCGGGCAGCGACGACCCGACCAGCACCAACGACACCTGGAGCGAGGACAAGCCCTTTGAAACCGGGGATATCCGGCTGGACTACGCCTATGCCAAGCACAAGTGGGACGATTTTGCCTTCACCATCGGCCAGCATGAGAATCCCTACAAGAGCTCCTGGGTCTTCTGGGACGGCGACGTGCGGCTGGCCGGTCTGACCGCGCAGTACGGAGCCAAGCAAGGAATCTTCGCCACTCTGGGCGGCTACAGCGCCAAGCTGGTGAACGACGACAACACCGCCACCCTGGTGGCCGGGCAGGCCGGTTACAACGGCAAGGCGGGCGCGGCCGCCTACACCCTGGCAGCGGGCTACCATACCTACAGCAAGTCCCTGATCAACGAGGGGGCCGCCGCCTTTTTATTGAATAACGTCGACGAGGACAAGTATGAGCTCAACATCGGCGACCTGTACGGCAAGGTCTCCTTCCCGGCAGGCCCGGTCAAGCTCTCCCTCTACGGCCAGATCTGGCAGAACTTCGGCGCCGACGGCAACATCGGCCAGAGCCAGGCCGGCAGCAGCTTCACCCAGAAACCCGAGGATGCCGACATGGGCTGGGTGTTCGGGGCCGACGCCAAATACGGCGCCTTCAAGTTGGGCTACGCCTACTCGGTGGTGGAGGCCGATTCCCTCTTCGGCTACCTCTCCGATTCCGATTTCGGCGACGGCCTTTCCAAGACCAACAAGAAGGGGCACCGGGTCCAGGCCGGGTATGCAATCACCAAGAACTGGTCTGCCGATGTCACCTGGCTCAGCTTTGAGCGCGACGAGGATTACGCCGCGGCCAAGGAAGACCAGGTCGATATCTATCAGTTCGACGTAAGCTATAAGTTCTAAGGGGTTTCCGCTTTCTCCCTGAAGTCGGGTCCGCCGCCTTGCCTCTCCTCCCGGAGGCAGGGCGGCCTTACCCGAAAATAATGGAGAGCTAACGAAAAACGAACAACCCTGCAGTATCCTGCATTCCATCTCACTCCTTGAGCCCCCTTGTCAGAGCATCGGCAGGGGGGTTTTTCTTTGGGGTCGGCCCCTAAAAGAAAAATAACCGCCCCATAATTATCCCCTAACAAAGGGAGGGTAGGGTGTTCTCCATGGAAACAAAATCACAAACGCCTAGGGAGGCTCGCGCCATGCACTGCAAACATCTGCTCCATTACAGCCACGGCACGAACATCTGGTCCGTGGCCAGCTGTTCCGCCAAGAATACGCCGTACGTTCCCAGCCTGCACGAGCTGGAAAGGTTTTGCCAATGCGGCAAACATACCGTGTGCCCGGCCTATCTTTTCTCCTTCGCGGCTGGGGGGATGGCAACGGAAAATCCGGCTCCCGCCGGGATCAGGAGGATTCAGTGCAGCCGGCGGAAAAGCGCGTAATTTCTTTAAGGTAAACTCCCGGCTTTGCCGGGGGACTCGTAAAGGTTTGACCTTTACTGCAATCGTGTTCAGGCTGTTCCCGTGAATGTAGCGCTTTTATTCCCCCCCTTAACAAAGGGGGGTGAGGGGGGATTTGCAGTCAGGTTCGTGCAATGCCGGCATTTTAAAATCCTCCTCAATCCCCCTTTGTTAAAGGGGGAGGCAAATAGTGTTGCCGCCATGGGCGGCTCACGGTTTTATCGGCGCCTTTGAGGCGCTCCCAATAAACCACCGGCTTTGCCGGTGGTGGCTCACTGAGTCAATCAGGACAAGGGAGGATACATCGTGCGGTGGAACCTGAAAAACAAGCTTGGTTTTTTCTTTGTCTTTATCATGCTGGCCGCCGGGGTGGGGATGAGCGTGCTGTACGCCATTTCCATAAACACCCAGGAGCGGCTCATTTCCGGGGCGAGCCGGGCCAACGAGGGTATCCGGATTTCCGGGGAGGACGGCATCGACAATGTGCTCCTGGTCCGGGAGCTGCAGACGGCCCTGCTGGGGCAGATGCTGCAGTGGAAGAACTTTTTGGTGCGCGGCCAGTTTCAGGACATGCGGCAGAAATATGAGCAGGCGCTGGCAAAGGGGGATGTCCGGATCACCGCCATGCTGGGTGCGGCCCAACGTGCCTTTGCCGACGATGCGGCAAGCCTTGCCCAGCTGCGGAAGATCGGGGGGGAGTATGACGGGTTCAAGCGGCAGATGGGGACCGCCCGGGGCATGATGGAGTTTCACGACAGCTATTCCGAGGGCATCCGGGCCGCGGATCAGTACACCGGGGACAAGGGGACGGAAGCCATCGCCATGACCCGCGCCCTGGCGGAGCAGATTGCCAAGCAGACAGGGGTGCGGACCGGCGAGGCCATCGCCGCGGTGGGAACCGACCATGAGGCCTTGTCCCGGCAGGCGAAAACCCATTCTCTCCTCGCCCTCCTCGGCTCCGGACTCGGCGTTTTCGGCGTTTTCCTCTTCGTCCTTTTCTACCTCGGCCGCAAGGTGATGCAGCCCATGACGCAGATCAAGGAACGATTGCAGGGCGTGGTGGAACAGGTCTATGAAGAATCCACCCTGCTTTCCGCCTCAAGCCTGAGCCTGGCGGAGGGGGCGGGGCGCCAGGCCGCCGGGGTGGAAGAGACCGGGGCCTCCATCGAACAGCTCCTCGGCCAGACCCACGCCAACAACGAGAGCGCCCGGCAGGCCGGCACCCTTTCCAGGGAGATGCAGCAGGTGGTGCGGGAGGGCGGGGCCCAGATGGCGAGGATGCTGCGGGCCATGCAGGAGATCGAAGGCCAGTCCGCCGAGGTGATGAAGATCATCAAGAACATCAACGACATCGCCTTTCAGACCAACCTGCTGGCGCTCAACGCCGCGGTGGAGGCGGCCAGGGCCGGAGAGGCCGGGGCCGGGTTCGGCGTGGTGGCCGACGAGATCAGGAGGCTGGCCCATAACGTGGCCTCCTCGGCCAAGGAAACCGGCGACATTATCCAGAACAATATCGACAAGGTCAAGCAGGGCAGCGTGCTCTGCGAAAGCCTGGACAAGGCCTTTATCGAGATCCACCAGGGGATCGCCAAGGTGGACGAGGAGGTGCAGAATATCGCGGTGGCCAGTGACGAGCAGGTCATCGGCATCCGGCAGGTGAGCGCGGCCATGGGCGAGATCGATGCGGTGAGCCTGGCCGCTTCGACCGAGGCGGAAGAGGCGGCGAGAACCGCGGCTGAACTGAGGACCCAGGCCGTGGAGCTGCGCCGCATCTCGGGGGCGCTCATTACCCTGATCAACGGACAAGAGGAAGCGGGGGAGGAAGAGGACCAATGGCAGAAAGAATCCTCCCGGCTTCTCCCCCGGTTGGTGGCCGCATGAGCCGGTTAGCGGAGGTTATTATGCCGGAGAAAGAAGCGGGATGTACCAGGTTTCAGCCGAACAGGATATCACGGGCAGAGATTCTTGACCTGCTTGATAATGACGGACTCACCTCCTGGTTTCAGCCCGTCTTTTCCCGGAGGACCGGGGAGGTTTTCGGCTATGAGGCCCTGGCCAGGCTGCGGGAAAAACGGACCCCTCCCCTCGATATCGGGGAGCTTTTTCAACGGGCCCAGGCCGAAGGCCTTATCTCGACTCTTGATATGGAGTGCCGGGAACATGCCTTCTGCCGCGCGGCGGAGCTGGGTTTTGCCGAGAGAAACGCCTACCTCTATGTGAATATCTGCCCGGCCACCCTCATGCATCCCGATCACCGGGGCGGCGCCACCGACCGGCTGGCCGAGGAATGCGGCATCGCCAAGGAGCGGGTCATCCTGGAGATCACCGAGCAGGAGTCAATCCGCAATTACGATCTTTTTAAAAAATCCGTGGAGTACTACCGGAAACGGGGCTACAAGATCGCCATTGATGACTTCGGCGTGGGCTACGGCGGCTTGAAGATGCTGTCGGTCATCGAGCCGGATTACCTCAAGGTGGACCGGCATTTCATCACCAACATCGACCGGGATTCCTTCAAGCACAATCTGGTGGACGCCATTGCCACGGTGTGCCACAAGCTCGGCATCACCGTGATCGCCGAGGGGATCGAGCGGCCCGAAGAGCTGGAGACCCTGGCCCGGTTTGATATCGATCTGCTCCAGGGCTACCTGCTGGAGCGGCCCGGTCCGGATCTTTCCCGGCAGCGCCTCGCGCCGCTGGTGGTCCGGGAAGATGCCTCCTATTGCCCGGAATCCCACGGGGAATCCTGCACCATCGGCGACACCGTCAAGTACATCGAGCCGCTTTCCCCCCGGCAGTCCCTGATGGCCGCCCACCAACGGTTCATGGATGATGTCAAGCTTCAGGGCATTCCGGTTGTCGATGAGCAAAGGGTGCTGGGCATGCTGAACCGGATGCATTTTTTGGAAAAGCAGATGGTCGGCCCCCACGGCTACGGCTTTGCCCTCTCCGCCCACCGGACGGTCAAGGATGTGCTGGGGGATGATTTTCTCCTGGTTGAGGCGGCAACGCCCATGGAGGAGGTGGTGCGGCGGATCAAGGCCCGCCACGGCAGGCATCTCTACGACGACATCTGCGTGGCCAGAAACGGCAAGTATCTCGGCACCGTGGCCATCAACGCCCTGCTTGAGGCCATCACCCGGAAAAGCATCCAGCTGGCCAAGGGGGCCAATCCCCTGTCCGGCCTGCCGGGCAACGAATTCATCCAGCGCACCGTGGCCACCTTTCTCCAGCGCAAGGTCAATTTCGATGTCTGCTATATCGATATCGACGACTTCAAGCCCTACAACGATTATTACGGTTTTGAAAAGGGGGACATGGTCATCCAGCGGATCGGCCGGCTCATCGTCGATATCGTCCAGCCCGGAATCAACGACCGTTTCCGTTTTGTCGGGCACATCGGCGGGGATGATTTCATCGTCATCACCCGGCCCCATGCCTCGCAACAGATCTGCCGCCGGATCATCGACGGCTTGGAGGGGCTGTTGCCCGAATTTCACGGCGAACAGGAGGTGCGGGAGGGGCATTATTATGCCCGGGATCGGCAGGGGGAACAGCGGCGGTTTGCCCTGCTTTCGCTCTCCATCGGCATCGTCAGCACCGAGGAATGTCAGGTGAATTCATACGCGGAGCTGGCCTTTCTCGCCTCCGGGGTCAAGCGGGCGGCCAAGCAGGAAAAAGGCTCGGCCATTGTCCGCAACCGGCGGGAGGCGGTCCGGGCGCAGACGCCGCCGGAAGACGGGAAAGCCGCATGAGCGGGAAAAACAGAAGATAAGGACTCCCCAATGCAGACCAGTCAACAGAGCGAAAGCAGGATCGACCAGGACCCCGGCATGGTGCTCGTGGTCGAGGATGACGAGGATATCGCCCACCTGCTTTGTTATTCATTGCGGAAAAAGAGGGTGCCGGTCGCCGTGGCCCATGACGGCCTGACCGCCTTTGCCCTGGTGGAACAGCTGCGGCCCGCCCTGGTGCTGCTGGATATCATGCTGCCCCGCCTGGACGGCCACGAGGTCTGCCGGCTGATCCGCGCGCACCCGGACCGGGACCTGGCCGGCACCCCGGTGGTCATGCTCTCCGCCCTCGGCGCGCCCGGGGATATCGAAAAGGGGGTGGGGCTGGGGGCCAATGCCTATTTCGCCAAGCCCTATTCGGTGAAGGATGTGGTTAATGCCACCATGGAGTGGCTGGGAAAAGGCTGAAGGCTGGAAGGCTGAAGGGGTAAGGTGTAAAAAAAACTCCATACCTTTTACCTTCAGCCTTCAGATCTTTTCCCGGCGCACATGGAAGGCAAGCCTGGCGCCGGTCACCGTGCTGAATCCCGTATAGAGGAAGAGCAGCAGCCAGAGGGCCTGAAAGAAGAGCAGGGCGGCTGGGTTCCAGAGCGAGGCGAGCCCGCCTCCCAGGTCGATTTGGCTGCCTGCGCCGCTTTTACCAAACAGGGCCAGGAGGGCGCAGTAACCGATGCCGGCCAGGGCCATGCGCTGGTAGGCGGAAAATTTTCCCTCGCCCCGGTAGTCGGCGCGCCAGTACTCGGAGAGGATGCGCCAGCCAAGGGCGAAGAGGGCGGCGAGCAGGAAGGCGGCGCGGAAATACCCCTCCAGAAAGAGATACATGGCGATCAGGCCGATGTGCACCGAAAGAAATGAGGTGATGGCCTGGATCGGCACCACCCCGACCCCGGCAAGGCCGGAGGCGTAGGCAATCTTCTTGGTCTCGCCGTGGAAGGTGGCGGCGAAGGGGGCGAGGAGCTTTCGCGCCCGCGGCCCCAGCTCGGACAAGGGCTTGCCGTAGCAGCAACCGAAGCTGAGGCAGGCGAGCCGGCCGATCCCCTCGCCCAGCAGATAGGCCACCGCCAGGGCCGCCATCACCGGGATGAGGGCGATCTGCGCCGCCTCCATGCGGGCGGCCAAGCCGTTATAGGCCGCTACTGCCGGCGGCATGCTCAGCAGGCCGATGATGGCGGCGCCGCCCACGGTGAAGGTATTGCGCTTCTTCTCCACCGCCATGGCGATAAGCTTGGCCGCGGCCACCGAGCAGCCCATCACCCCGAGGACCAGCCCGTTGATCCCCCACCTGGGCACACCCAGGGCACCCAGGAGCAGAAAAAAGCTCATCACCCCGAAAAGGCTGCCGCTGGCGAGCAACGCCCCGTAATAGGTGAGATTGGTGCCGTGCCAGCAGCCGTCCATCCCGGCTTTCCTGGTCGGAATCGCGGCGATGATCTGCCATTTTTCCCGCGGCAAAACGGTGTAGGCCCGCAGCAGCAGGGGAAGCAGCACCAGGCCCAGAATCAGGGTGAAAAGTGAGTTGCTCATCTCGGTGCTCCTGTGTTGGTTTGTGCCATGGCGATGAGGGAGCGCGCCCGGACCTCGACCTCCACCAGGGGGCGGCCGAAACCGAGGCTGAAGCGGCTGTGCACATCGGCCCGGCTCCCTTCTGCCAGAAGATCCCCGGCAAAACGGACCCGGCCTTTTTCAAAAAGCAGGATGTCGGTGCTGCTCCCCGGCCGGTAGAGGCTTTTGGGCTGCCCCTTGTGCAGGAACATGCCTGGGTGGATTTGCAGCGGGTGGTCATAGCCCGTATCGCTGTAGCATTGGACGATGTCGCCGATCATCATGGCCACCACCTCGACCATGGCCACCTGCCCCACCCCGGTGCCGCCGGGCACGTCGGTGTCGATGATGGTCACCACCCGTTTGTTCTTGGAGTAGGGGGTGACCACCTCCACTACCGCGCCGGGATTGCAGGAATGGTACACGCCGCCCAGAACATAATGATCCGCCACCCGGCCGGAGACCGGGGTGTGGTTGTAGTGGTACTTGTCCGGGGTCAGCCGGAAGACGGCGTAGTCGCCGTGGCTGAAGGTTTCCAGCCAGCGGTACCGGTCGGCGCCCAGCAGCTCCTCGTAGTTGAAAAACTTGTCCTTGAGAAAGAGCGGGGAATCGGGATGCAGGGCGCCCAGCGCCACCCGGGCGTCGGCCGGGGAGGTTACGGCTGCGTCCAGCTGGGGCATGGGGCGGCACTGCCAATAGCGGATCTGCCGCTCGAAGATTTTGCGGGGGGTGGTGAAGTGGGCCCGGGGAGCCAGGCATTCGTCCAGATCGACGCCGCAGCGCGCCAGGAAACGGGCATTGCCGCTGAGCCTCGGCCCCAGGGCCAGATCGAAATGATAGAGGCCGAGCAGGCTCGACATGCGGGCCGAGGTGGCCAGGCGGAAGAGAAAGGGGGCCTTCTCTCTAGCATGGGAGTAGAGGAAGCGCACGATCCGGTCGCCGAAGAGCTCCTCGGTCATGACCGTGCCGTGCATTCGTTCGATATACTGATGCATCAATGCTCTCCTGATGGTGCGTTTCGACAACACGAATGACCGTTCGCGGTGAGCCCTTCGGTAAACTCAGGAGAGCCCTGTCGAACCGCGATTTCCTTGGCACTACAGGCTCAGGCCGAACGGAAGGGGAACGTATGCGTATTAATCGATGCGCCAGCCCTTATGGCTAAAGCGAATGTTTCTGCCGCTTATGGTCCAGATCCTCGGCGATGATCATGAGTTGCAGCAGCCGCGCCGCGTTCGCCGGGGCAAGATGATCGCCCCGCAGTCCCTCCCGGGTTTGGCCGAGGAAACCATCGACCTCCTGCCCGCCGAGGATGGCGGCCACTTCATCGCGCACCTCCAGGGAAAGCGGAATCTCCCCGGCGGCCATGGCCAGGATATCCTCGGCCACGTACTCCCACCCTTCGCTGATCTGCTCCTGCCGCAGCTCCTCGCGGTAATAACGCTCCGCCGCCAGGTTGAACTCCCGGGCCGACAGGTCGTAGGGGGAATCGGCGCCCCCCTTGGCGAGAATCCCTGCGGTCAAGCGGCCCGAGGCCCCGTGCTTGGCAGGCTCCCGCAAGCGCAGTTCCAGATCGGCCAGCAGGCCGGCAAAGCCGAATCCCTCCACCAGTTCGGCCCCCTCTTCGCGGATGACCTGAAGCAGGGCGAGGCGGTAATCCTGATGCAGCACCCGGAGATAACCGGGGTAGCGGCGGCTGGTCCGGGTGTTTTTGGTTCTTTTCAGGATGCAGCGCAGGAAACGGTTGGGCGTCTCCTTGTGCACGAAAAAGGTGGGGATGCCGATGGCAGTGCCGAACATGATCTGGCGCCGTTCGCTTTCGACAAAGGGGGTGTCGGGGATGTGCTGATGGCTGCAGCTGCCCGCGGCGATGAGCTTGAAGGCCAGGGCGTTGAGCAGCATCTGGAGGTCGGTGGCCCGGCCCAGGTCGGCGTCGAATTTTTCAAAAAGCGAATGGTGCCGGGCCTCGAAGCCGGAAAAGCCCATGACCTCGAATTCCCGCAGCTTGTAGGGCAAGTAGACCGACATCCGCCTGTCGAAGATCCCCAGCATGTCCAGGTCTTCCTTGAGCCGTTTGTCGTTGTGCAGCCTCCCGTCCTGGCTGGCGCTTCGCTCGGTGGAGAGCAGGGCCACCGGGTAATCGATGAGCCGGAAATCCGGAACGAAATCCCCCTTGCAGCGGCAGAGCCCCCCGACGATCTGGTCGAGGCGCTGCGGCCCGAAGGGGGTGAGGGCCTGGCCGCAGAACTTGTTCCTCGCCTTTTTCCGCCAGCGCCGCCAGAGCATGCGCAGGTGGGTATAGTCCAGTTGGTGGGGGAGAAAGCCCAGGGCCTGTTCCGGATGGAAATCCTCGAAGCCGAGGCGGTAGGGCGCGGCGCTGTATGTGCCGACAAAAAGGGGCAAGAAGTGCTCCATGATCTTGGCCACCAGGTCGCCCATGCATTTCTCGTGGCGGGGGGTGAAGCCGGAGCCGGGGTCGCCCAGCATTCGGCTCAGCTTGCGGCTGCCCATGCTGACATGGGTTCCGTTGTTGGCCAGGCTGATGTTGGAGGTGTGGGGCATCATCACCAGGTTGTTGGTGATGATGCCGGCCTCGCGCATCTTCATCACCGCGTTGAGGTGGCTGCGGCTCAAGACCTGGTGGCAGAGGATCATGTACTGGTGCTTGGCCTCGCCTTCGTCCCAGCCGGAGAGGCAGGGGCTCATGAACAGCTTGCGGTAGAAGGCGTCGGAGATGCACTCGTTCAGGGCCCGCTGCCGCATCGGCGGATGGGGCGAGAAAAAGAGCATCGCCTTCTGTCCCCGCCGGACCAGGTCGAACTTTTCATTGGCGTACATGATCAGCAGCTGGGTGAAGAGGAAGCGCTTGGCCGTCTCCCGGGCCAGGGCCCGGCCGTAGCCGGTGTGGGGGTGCATGGTGGTGACATGGAAGGAAAAGGTTTCCGGCGAGGTGTTGTCGCTCAGCAGATGGCTGAGCAGCCGGCTCCCGGTTTTTCGCACTGTTTCCTTACCGTCGCCCTGGCCTATGACATCGGCCAGGGCCAGCTTGAGCAGATAGCTGATGGGGATGCGCAGGTGCTGTTCGCCTCCCTCCTCCACAAAGAAACGGGCACTGTCGGAGCGTTCGCCCCGGGCATGGTCCTGCTTGTCGGCCTTGAGGTCCGCGGCCAGGGTATGCAGGGCATTGGGATGCAGGCAGGAAAGGGGGAAGCGCACCCAGCTGTTCTCCCAGACCTGCTCGACGTTGTCATCGAGGTAGCGCTCCAGGTTCCGTCGCGCCCGGGGGGAGGTGTCGCCGCGGTCGGCCCGTTTGATGATGTTGGCGTAATAGCTCGACTGCTCGATGGCCCGGGGCAGATCCGCGGCCTCGCGGCTGCCGGCCACGGCCACCTGCAGCTCGTTTTCGCAGCCGGTGGTGGCGTCGGAGCCGAAAAAGGGCAGGCTGGCCGGGCAATGAGGGTCGAGGCCGAGCAGGGCGATGCACTCGCGCTCCGTGGGCCTGGGGTCTTGCCCCGCCCCTGTCCGGGTCACCGAAAGGTCTGCAAAGGAAAGCCTGCTCACCATATTTCACCCCTGTGTTGATTATCGGCGCTCTGCCCCATCCTTTTTCCCTGTACCATAGATGGTCTCTGTCAGGGTCTGGTTAGGTTTGCAACAGGGTTTGATTCAGGAGAGGAGGGGCGGCGCGGAGGGTGAGGAGGGAAGGAGGCGTGGCTATTTCCTGGTGGTCAGGACTTGGCCCGGTCGAGGAAGAATCGCACCCAGCATTCCCAGGCGGTGGTGTTCAGGGTGCAGTCGCTGGGGCAGGGGTAGTGCTCAACCACATGGGGGCAGAGACCGTCCCGGGTGGTGCAGATATGCTTGGCCGCCTTTTCCAGGGCTGTGGTCAGGGTGGGGTTGTCAGGTTCCGCTTGGGTTTTCATGGTGTTTCTCCTTGTCGAGCAGGATGGTGAAGGTCGAGCCCTTGCCGACCTCGCTTGTGACCCCTACCTCGCCGCCATGCGCCTGGACAATGTGCTTGACGATGGCCAGTCCCAGGCCGGTGCCGCCCAGTTTGCGGCTGCGGGCCGCATCGCTGCGGTAGAAGCGCTCGAACAACCGCGGCAGGTGCTGGGGCGCGACCCCCGCCCCGAAATCCTGCACCTCGATGGCGATTTTTTCTCCCTCCCGCTGTGCCGCCCGGATCAAGACCTTGCCGCCCTCGTCGCTGTATTTGATGGCGTTGACGATGAGGTTGGTGATTGCCTGTTCGAGCAGGGGGCTGTTGATGCCGGCGGTGAGGTCATCCGGTACTTTCAGTTCGAGGCTGATTTTTTTCTCGGCTGCCTTGAGGCCGCAGGTTTCGATGGCCCTGCGCAGCGGGTGGATGACCTGTTCTTCCATGAGCACCAGGGCGGTCTGCTCCTGATCCTGCTCCAGCCGGGAGAGGGCGAGGAGGTCCTCGATGATGGCGTGCAGCCGCTTGGACTGTTTGGCGATGATCTCCACGAACCGCCGGGCATCCTCGGGGGTTTCCAGCGCCCCGTCCAGCAGGGTTTCGGCAAAGCCCTCGATGGAGGTGATCGGGGTTTTCAGCTCGTGGGAAACATTGGCCACGAAATCGCGCCGCATGTTTTCCAGCCTGCGGAGGTTGGTGACATCGTTGATGACGATGATGGCGCCGCCGGTCATCTCCGCGGCCTCCTGGAACCTTGTGCCGTGGGCGTAAAAATATTTTTCCTGTCCCTCCCGGTCGGTCAGATCGATCTCCCCCTCGATGGGCTTGGCCGAAGCAAGGGCCTGGCTGATAAAGCGTTGCAGGGCCAGATTGCGCACCGCCACCAGGGCATTTTTCCCCCGGAGTTTCTCCGGGGCGAGGTTCAACAGCCTGGCCCCGGCCTGGTTGATATCAAGAATGCGCTCCTCGGTGTCCACCGTGATCACCCCCTCGACCATGCTGGAAAAGACCGCCTGCAGCTGGCTGTGCTGCCGGGCAATGGTCTTGATCCGGCTGTCGAGCTGATCGGCCATGGTATTCATGGCCCGGGCCAGACTCGCCACCTCTTCGGCTCCTTCTTCCCGCAGCTTGCTGGTGAAAGCGCCGTCGGCAAAACGCTCGGCGCCCCGGCGCATCTCTTCCAGCGGCCGGGCGATGCGCCGGGCGATGAACCAGGCGACCAGGGCCACCACCAGGGCGACAATGAGGCAGCCCCAGATAATCTTCAAAAATATTTCCCGGAGCGCGCTGTCGATGAAGGTGACCGGGATCGCGGTGCGCAGCACCGCCCGGGTCTTGCCCTCCCGCACCAGGGGGATTGCCACATACATCATCTTTTCCTGGAGGGTGTGGCTGAAACGCAGGGAGGGAACGGGGCTGCCGGCAAGGGCGGCGATGATCTCCGGCCGGTCGGCGTGGTTTTCCATGCGGCTTGGGTCTTCATCCGAATCGGCCAGCACCTCGCCGCCCACGGCGATAACGGTCAGGCGGGTGGCGGAACTTTTACCGGCGGCGGTGGAGAAGGACCGCAGCCCGGGCAGGTCGTTTTTGCCGAGCAGGGCAAGCACGGTTTCCCGGGCCAGATGGGCGCGCGCCTCAAGACCGGCGGCGGTCTGGTTCAGCTGAAAGGTGCGGAGGGAATAGGCCCCATAGCCGGCGGCAACCAGCAGGGCGATGATGGTGATGAGGAGCTGGCTTGGGTACAGCTGCCAGATAAGGCGTTTGTGATGCATGGCAATCCCCGCTGCGCTTGGAGTTGATCGGACCAACTGCAACAGAATAGCACGGGATTGTTAGAATGGGGTCAGGATATTGTCATGATCCCATAAACGTTCGCCGGCACCGAATCTGCTTGTCATCGGCCTGTTCGCATACTTTAGGTATAGCGAACAAGCCTCTTTGTCGGACACTTCTGCCGACAATTGACACGCGCATCTCCGGCACTGGTGAATGTTTACAAGTAGGGGATCCGCCTTGTTCAGCCCTTGGGGAAGCTCATTCGGAGTAAGGCTTCTTCTTGCCCCGCCGAGGAACGCCGGCGGATGGTCTGGCCGGGGTGGTCGGTCGGGTCGAGGTTGAAGGCCTGGCCGAGGGGTACGGCTTGGCCGAGGTGGAGGGCTTGCTGGAGGAATACGGCTTGGCCGAGGTAGAGGGCCTGGCTGAGGCCGAGGGCTTGTACGAGCCGGCGCTGGAGGGCTTGTACGAGGAGCCCGAGGACTTGTACGGTTTCGCGCCCTTGCGTCCGGGATACGCCGGTTTTGCCGGGCGGCCCTTGGGAGCGTCCAGGGTTTTGACCTCGACATCCCGGCCGTTGACCTTGAGGCCTTGGAACACCTCAAGGACTTTCTGGGCGAAACGGCTGTCTGCTTCCAGCATGGCGGTGTGATCCAGGATCTCGATGCGGCCGACCTTGATGGAGGCGGAGCCGCTGGCGTCATTGATCTGGCCGATGAGCCGCGCCGGAGAGATGCCGTCCTTTTCGCCGATATTGAGGTAGAAGCGGCTGAAATTCACCCGCTCGCCGCGGTCGTCCTGGCGGCCGAATCTGCTCTCCGGGCGTTCCTGTCTGGAAAACCGGCTGTCCGGGCGCTGATACTCGGTATTCTGGCCGCGGCCCTTGTCCGTGACGTTGATGTCCGGGGCATTCTGGTAATGGCTCAAAACGGAGGCAAACTCCTGGGAAACAAAACGCAGGATCAGCTCATCGCGGTCGAGATCGGCCAGGGCCTCGGTGATCGCCTCCAGGAAGGGGGCCAGCTGGGCGTGGTTTACCTCGACGTTCTTGATGGTCTCGATCTTGTGGAGCAGCTGTTTCTTGCAGACCTCGTGGCCGGAAGGAACCTTGCCCAGTTCGAACTGCCGTTTCATCTTGCTCTCGATCTCCTTGATGCGGAACTGCTCGCGCATGTGGATGATGGAGATGGAGATGCCGGTCTTGCCGGCCCGGCCGGTGCGGCCGCTGCGGTGGGTGTAGTTGGCAGAGTCGTCGGGCAGATTGTAGTTGATCACGTGGGTCAGGTCGGTGACGTCCAGGCCCCGGGCCGCCACGTCGGTGGCCACCAGCAGCTGCACCGACTTGCTGCGGAAACGCTGCATCACGTAATCGCGTTGGCTCTGGGAGAGTTCGCCGTGCAGGGGGTCGGCGCTGTAGCCGTCCTTGCCGAGCTTGTCCGCGACATCGTTGACCTCCTGGCGGGTGCGGCAGAAGATGATGGCGTACATGTCCGGGTTCATGTCCACCAGCCGGCGCAGGGCCAGATAGCGGTCCTTGGCATGGACCATGTAGTAGATGTGCCGGATGTTTTCCGAGCCGGCATTGCGGGTGCCCACCGTGATCTCCAGCGGGTTTTTCATGTATTTCCGGGAGATGGAGGCCACGCTTTGCGGCATGGTGGCGGAAAAGAGCAGGGTGTGTTTGTCGGCCGGGGTTTGGGCGAGGATGGCGTTCAGCTCGTCCTGGAAGCCCATCTGCAGCATCTCGTCGGCTTCGTCCAGCACCACCGAGCGGATCGCGGACAGATCGATCACCTGGCGGCGCATCAGATCGTGCAACCGGCCCGGGGTGGCGACGATGATCGGCGCGCCCTGGCGCAGGGAGCGGATCTGGTTATCGATGCTGGCCCCGCCGTAGACGGCGCAGACCCGGATGGCGGGCAGATTCTTGGCAAAGGCGTTGAGGTCGCGGGCCACCTGCATGCAGAGTTCCCGGGTCGGGCAGAGCACCAGGGCCTGGGTCTTGCGGCTGTCTGGATCGCACAGCTGCACCAGGGGAATGCCGAAAGCCGCGGTCTTGCCGGTGCCGGTCTGGGCCAGGCCGACGATATCCACTGGTTTTTCAAGGAGCAGCGGGATGATCTGCTCCTGAACCGGGGTGGGCGCGGTAAAGCCCAGGGCTTCGAGGCCGGTGATGATGTCGGGATGGATGCCAAGTTCAGCAAAGGTGGTCATGGTGCGGTGTTCCTTATTGAAGGGCGTGCGGGGGGAGAAGGGTTGCTGTGCAGGAAAAAGGTCAGCCCGGGGCGGCCCAACACCCCCTAAGCCGTTGTAAAAAATAACCTGTACGTTTCGTGTGCCTAACACGGCATAAAGAGCCGTAAATCAGCGGCCATAATTGTGCAGGTTGTTTTCTTGACGGCTCCTAAACAAAAAAACCACACTTCCTCGCCGGAGGCTTTGTGCGGTGCGCTTTTGTAGATTTAGCGATTACAGGCAGAGGCAACACAATGAATTACGGTATTTACCATGGGTCGCCAGGGAAAGCAAGCGCGATGTTTTTCCCGGCTCGTACTGCCTGGCTCCGGAGCCCCGGTGCCAGGCGGGTTATGGCTGAGGCGAGGCCAGGGCGGCGGGCAGGCTGAGCAGGTATTCCCGGATGGCGTCGCGGACCGCGCGGTAATGGCCCAGGGCCTCCTCTTCGCTGCCGGCCGCAATGGCGAGCCGGGGCGGGTCGGGAAATTCCTGGTGGAGCTTGACCGCCTGGCCGGGAAAAAAGGGGCATTGCTCGTTGGCGTGATCGCAGACCGTGATCACATAGTCAAAGTCGGAAGTCTCCAGTTCGGAGAGCAGCTTGGAGCGCTGGTCGCTGATATCGACCCCGGCCTCGGCCATGACCTTGACGGCCAGGGGGTTGAGCCCGTGCTTTTCGATCCCGGCCGAGAAAAACTCATATTGGTCCGGATGGAGATGTCTTCCCCAGCCCTCGGCCATCTGGCTGCGGCAGGAGTTGCCGGTGCAGAGAAAAAGAATCTTCGCTTTGGCTGCTTTCATGGCCGGGCCTCAGATGATCAGATTGAAAAGATAGCCCACCAGCAGGATGCCGCTGCCGACTACGCCGACAAAGGTGGCGATGAGCGCCGGTTTCAAGACCTTGCGGAGGATGACCATCTCCGGCAGGGAAAGGGCGATGACGCTCATCATGAAGGCCAGGGCCGTGCCCAGGGCCGCGCCTTTTTCCAGCAGGGCCTGGAGAATCGGCACTACGCCCGCGGCATTGGCGTACATGGGGATGCCGAGGAGCACGGCCAGGGGCACGGACCACCAGGCGGACTTGCCCATGATCGAGGCCATGAACCCTTCGGGCACGTAACCGTGGATGGTCGCACCCACCGCAATGCCGAGGATGACATATATCCAGACCCTCCCCACGATGTCGGCCACCGCCTGCCGGCCGTAGCGCAGTCGCTCCCGGAGATTGCCCGGCATGGCGGCCTCGGCGCCGGTGGCCAGCACGTGCTTGACCCATTCCTCCACGTATTTTTCCATGTGCAGGCGGCCGATGGTCCAGCCGGCCAGGATGGCGATGGTCAGGCCGGTGACGAGATAGAGGGCCGCCACCTTCCAGCCCAGCAACCCAAAGAGCAGGACCAGGGCTACCTCGTTGACCATGGGCGCGGCAATGAGAAAGGAAAAGGTGACCCCCAGGGGGATGCCCGCGGTGACAAAACCGATGAACAGTGGCACGGCCGAGCAGGAGCAGAAGGGGGTGGCGATCCCCAGCAGGGCGGCGAGCACGTTGCCCACGGCTTCGCGCCTGCCAGCGAGGATTTTCCGGGTTCTTGCCGGGGTGAAGAAGGAGCGGAGGATGCCCACGGCGAAGACCACCAGACTGAGGAGCATCAGCACCTTGGGCGTATCGTAGAGGAAGAACTGGGCGGCCTGGCCCAGGCGGCTGTCCGGGGAGAGGTTGAGCAGATCGAAGGCGAGGAAATCGGCCAGGGGGGAGAGCTGCCGGTAGACCGCAAACCAGACGGCAAGGCAGAGGAGGCCGGTGGCAAGATAGCGGCTGCGGGTGGCCGGGGAAAGCGGCTGCGGCCGCGGCCCGGCCGGTTTTGGTTGCGGCGCAAGATTGGTCAGCTTGAGGGGCGGCATGGTTTCCTGTTCCTTGTCTGACGCACCCGAGCAGGGTGAGGGTTTCTGGCGGGGAGAAGCATAGCCGTATCACTATATAGCTATGCGGCGGCCTTGTCAACGGGCCACGGGCTGGCCCACCCCGGGAAATCCGCGCGAAAAGGAAAAGAGCCGGGGCTGCGCCTTATGGCCCGACCTGCACGGCCTTCTCTTTGATTTCCGCGGGCAGGGTAAAACCGGTTTCTTTCAGGAGGGCGGGATTGACAAAGATGTTCCAGCGCTGGTTGGCGGCAATGGGGATGCTGTCCGGCCGGGCGCCGTTCAGGATGCGCAGGGCCGCCCTGGCCGCCCAGTCTCCTTGTTCTCCGGCAATCTTGGCCATGGTCAGCATGGTGTAGGGCGCCATCCACTCCAGGTAGGAAACGGTGAATTTCTTGGCCTTATTCGTCACCTGGGCCAGGGCGCGCTCATGGCTCCAGTCGTTGATCCCGGCATTGTTGCCGAGGATGATAAAGTCGGCCTTTTGGGCCTCCAGGAAAGCTCTTTCCCACTCCGCCATGGTTTTCACCGGCCGCTGCGTGATGGTGATGCCATGCTTGGCGTACACCTTCCGGCTCAGGGCAAATTCCTTGTCCTGGGTCATTTCGTCCGCGGAAAGGAAGACCCCCTGCCGGGCCTCGGGCACCACCTGTCGCACCTCCTTGGCCAGCGGTTCGACCGGGCCGATCTCCACCATGCCGGTGGTGTTGGGGTAGGGAAGGCCATAGGGCTCCACGGTCCAGTTGATCCCGCAAAAGACCACGGGGATTGCGGAATTTTTCAGATGCGGCATGACCAGATAGCGCGCGGCATTGTCATCGGCGGCAATGACCACGTCCGGCTTCCACGCCTCGATGAGCTTTTTCGCTTCCAGTCCTTTGTGCCGGGCAAATTCCGGGGCAAGATTGCGTTTGCCGTCCATGTAGAATTTCTTGATTTCGCACTGGCCCTGCAGCACCTTGTTCATGGCGTTTTCGATGTCGTCATTCCAGACATATCCGGCATGGTACGAGGAGACATACAGGCAGCGGGCCGCGAGCGCCAGCGGCGGACAGAGCAGGGACAGGACGAGAAGGAGCAGGGCGGCCTTGAGAAGGGATGCGGCAGGGCGGGTTGGGCGCATGGAGCTGTTCCTCGGCTGGGGGAAAGGGACCGGAAAGGAAAGCGCGGCTTTTGTTAGTATAGCATTGGGGATTGAACAAAGAACAGCGGAATCCCGGGAGCGGGTCTCAGCCGGTGAGCACCTGGTTGGAAAGCTCGTTGGTGTCATCGTCCTTGATGGGAAAATGATTGGTCAGGATAATGCCCACCGCCTCAATCTTCCGACACAGGGCGTTGCAGGCCTGCCCTTGTTTTATGCCGGCGGCGATCTCCTGGGCGTGGGCCATCAGATCCTCCTGGGAGATCTTTTGGTGGATGCCCGAGTCCGCCAGAATCCAGACCTTGCGCTCCAGCAGGGAGATGAAGAAAAGCACCCCGGTGTTGTCGCGGGTGGTGTGGAGGTTTTTTTCGTAAAAGGCGCGGAGGGCCCGCTCTGCCACCCTGCTTTCCAGACGGCTGCCGGGGATAAACAGCCGGAGCAGCGGGGGGGAGATCTTGGCCAGACTGCCGAATCCAATGGCGCCGCAGAGTAAAAGGGGCACGAAGTAGCCGAGGCTGTCGGCCAGGAAAAGGTCGGTGATGAGCAGGGCGGCCAGGCCGCCGATGGTCAGGCCGGCCAGGAGACTTGCCTCGGGATAGGTGTCGCTGGCAGCCACCACCATCACGGCCACCTCGCCGGAGGTTTTTTGCTCCACCCCCCCGATGGTCGCGGCGATCCGTTGCTTTTCCGCCTCGGTGAAAAACGTTTCTGCTTGTATCATTACCAGCCCCCCGAGGCGCCGCCGCCTCCGAAACCACCGCCGCCGAAGCCGCCAAAACCACCGCCTCCGCTCCCGCCGCCAAAGCCGCCGCCTCCCATGTAAAAGCCGCCGCCGTGGCCGGCGTTGGCAAAGAGGATGGGCAGCAGCAGCCCCAACAGGGCGCCGCCCGGGATGAGAAGGAGCAGGAGCAGCCAGCCCAGGGGCGAAGAGAGGCCGAGAAAGGCGAACAAGGGCAGAAGCACCGCGCCGGTCAGGGCGCCCACCGGCTTGCTCAGCCGCCCGAGAAAGCCGACCAGAATGGCAAAGAAGATGAGATAGGGGAGCAGCGAGGATTGGCCGGGGCGCGCTCCCCGGCGGGAGGTGCCAAGCCCCTTGAATTCGCCCCGGGTGGCGCTGATGATCGCGGAAACCCCGGCGGCAAAGCCCTGGTCAAGCTGGCCCGCCTTGAAACGCGGGCTTATGACTTGATCCACGATGCGGCCGGCCAGCAGGTCGGTCAGCACTCCTTCCAGCCCCCGGCCAACCTCGATGCGGACCTTGCGGTCGCCCTTGCTGACCAGAAGCAGCACCCCGTTGTCCTTGCCCTTTTGGCCGATCTTCCAGGCCTCCACGGTGCGGATGCTGAAATCCTCCAGGGCATCGCCTTCCAAGGAGGGGATGGTCAGCACCGCGATCTGGGTGGAGTCGGACTGCTCAAAGGCCAGGAGCGTCTGCTCCAGCCTCTGCCGCTCGACCGGCGAGATCATTCCGGCCAGATCGGTGACATACCCCTGGTACCGCGGCACCTCCAGCGCCCTGGCCGGTGTCGGGCCATCGGCAAAGAGAAGGCAAAGGGTCAGCAGGCAGAGAAGCCCCACTTCCTTGGCCAGACGGTATGGTGCTTGTCGCATGTCGGCCGGCATCGGCTAGAACTTTACCGCCGGGGCCTTGGCCGCCCCCTCTTCCGCCTTGAAGGCCTCGCGGCGGGGCAGCTGGAGCAGCAGGTTGTTGGTCAGGTTGTTGGGGAAGGTGCGGATGGAGGTGTTGAAGATCCGCACCGCCTCGTTGTAACGGACCCGGGCCACGTTGATCCGGTTTTCCGTGCCTTCCAACTGGTGCTGAAAATCGAGGAAGTTCTGGTTGGCCTTGAGATCGGGATAGCGTTCCACCACCACCATCAGGCGGGAGAGCGCGGAGGAAAGGCCGCTCTGCGCCGCCTGGAACTTGGCAAAGGCCTGGGGGTTGTTGACCACCTCGGCCCCGGCCTGGATGGTGCCGACCTTGGCCCGCGCCTCGGTAACGGCGGTGAGGGTCTCTTTCTCATGGGCCGCGTAGGCCTTTACCGCTTCCACCAGATTGGGGATGAGATCGGCCCGCCGCTGGTAGGAGGCTTCCACGTCGCCCCAGGCCGCGATCACGGCTTCGTCGTTCTGCTGGATGGTGTTGTAGCCGCAACCGCTCAGGCTTACGGCGAGAAGGGCAAAACCGACAAATACGAGGAATCTTTGCATGGTCTCTCTCCAGGGGAAAGGGTCTTGGGAAATTTTGACATTGCCGCCCGCCCCTGAGGGATTGGCGGTGGCGCGAACAGGGGAAAAGATCAGGGTGTTGCTGGTGCCCTCGGTACGACTTGAACGTACGACCTACCGCTTAGGAGGCGGTTGCTCTATCCCCTGAGCTACGAGGGCGGTTAGTTTACTTTTTCCGCACAAAAGAAGGCCCGTACTATACCATCGGCAGGCCAATGCGCAATATCTTTCTTGGCTGGCAGGGCTTGCGCCGCTTGGCATCGGGCGGATCTTTTATCCGGCGTCCGGGCAGGGTTTGCCCTGTGGCCGAAGGCAGGGAACGGATGGGGGGAAGGCCGGTCCCGGGCAAAAGGAAAGCGGTCGCCGCTCCGCAAAGGAAATCAAAGCGTTACGGTTGGTCAACCGTGGCAATCGCGCTTTTTTGCGATCATAACAAAAATGCTGGTTCGCCTGCCCGGATGTGCTAGAATGGCGCAGTGCACATCGTTTTTTTGTGAAGGGAAAAATAATTTAAGGGTGAGCGTTCCGCATGCGATTGAGGACCATAACCTTCCTGGCTTTTTTCATCATCGGGCTGTTTCCCCTCGCCACTTCCGTTATTTTCAACCTTCCCCAGCTCCTGGTCACCCTTGAACAGGCGGTGCAAGAGCAACGCCTGGCCCGCTTGCAGGATGAGTTCATCGCCTTGGGGCGAACCGTGGAGCAGGGCCGGGAAACCCTGCGGGTTTTCGGGATGCTCTCCGAGACCGTGGATCTGGTGGGTCGCCCGGAGCCCGGAATTCCTCTGGCTCAGCTGCGGGAGCGCCTTTCCGGCGTGGTTGCCAAGCGCTGGTTCAGGAACCGGCCCGAGGTTGTCTCGGTGTCGATCCTCGATGGGCTGGACCAGGAACAGTTTCGGGTGTGCCGCCAGGAAAACGGCGAACTCGGGCTGGCTGCCGCCATGCCCCAGGACAGGATGGCGGAAAAAGTGTCCGGCAAGGGAAGGGCTTTCTTGCCGGGGGCAACCTTTGTCGGCGCCATCCAGGGGCTTGCCGGCCCGGAGAAGGAAGGCCGACTGCACCGGCTCATCGCCCATTTCGGGGTGCCGGTCCAGAATGAGGAATACGGAACCTCCGGGATTGCCGTGCTGGTGCTCGATCTCCGCCGTCTTATCCATAACCTGGAAAAATACGATCTGGTGAGCGAGGATGGCTCCTATCTCGCCACCTCGGTTCATGACCGGCAGGGGCATGCCCCGAGTCCCGGCCGGGCCTTTGTCGATTTTCCCCAGCTGCGGCAGGCGGTGCACGATGGCGAGCCGGTCATCCTCAAGGATGTGCATGGCGAGGCCCATGCTTGGCTGCCGCTGATCAGCGAGGCGGAAGGGGAGCACAGCCTCTGGGTGGGGCAACCGGTGGACCGAAGCGCCATCGAGGTCTGGTTGCAGCATTACAAACAGAATCTCGCCGTCATTGTTTCGATTCTGGTGGTCTTGCTTGTCGGGATGGCGGTCGCCATGGCCCATTATTCCAACCGCCTGCACGGGCAGATTGTGGCTGGTCTTTCCTCGATCCTTGACGGGCACAAGAAGCCGCGGCTCAACTGGCGCTGGCCCAAGGAGCATGCCCGGCTGGCTGCCGACCTTGACGCGCTGGCCGGGAACTATCTGGCCGACCGTGCGGCCCGTGGGGCTGCGGAAGAAGAGGTGCGGCGGGAAAGGGAGCATGCCCTGGTCACCCTGCGTTCCATCGGCGATGCAGTGATAGCCACCGATACCGGGGGGAGGGTGACCCGGATGAATGTGGTGGCCGAACAGTTGACCGGCTGGTCCCAGGCCGAAGCCCTTGGCCGGAAGCTGGACGAGGTTTTTGACATTATCGATGCCGGAACCGGGGAGAAATCCGCAAATCCGGTGGCCCGGGTTCTGGAGACCGGCAAGATCGTCGGCTTGGGCAACCACACGGTGCTCATTGCCCGGGATGGCCGGGAGTATCAAGTGGCGGACAGCGCCGCCCCGATTCTGGGGGCGGATGGCGCGAGCCTTGGCGTGGTTCTGGTTTTCCGGGATGTGACCGAGGAATACGCCCTGCAGGAGCAACTGGCCCACGAACTCACGGTGAAGCAGGCCCTGGCCGATTTGGCCGTGCAGCTGGTCGGCTCGGGGCAGAGCCTGCCCGCCATTGCCCGGACGATTCTTGACGCCGCCAGGGAACTTACCGATAGTCCGCATGGCTATGTGGCTACGATTGATGCCAAGACCGGCCATCTGGTCTGCCAGGCCTTTACGGGGATGGTGGAAGACGGCTGCCGGGGGTTGGATTTCTCGCCCGACCCGGATGGCCGGTATCCCGGTTTGTGGGGGCAACCGCTCCATGCCGGACAGGGATTTTATACCAATGACCCAGGCGCCCATCCGGCGGCAGTGGGCGGCGCCGAGGGGCAGGCGAAAATCGCGCGTTTCCTGGTCGTGCCGGTGCGGCTGGCCGAGCAATCGATTGGTCAGATCGCCGTGGCCAATGGTGCGCGTGAGTATACGGAAAAGGATCTTGATCTGTTGAGCCGGGTGGCCGTGCCGTGCGCCCAGGCGATCAAGGGGGTGCGCGCCAGGGAAGAGCGCGACCGGCTCATGGCCGCCCTGCGCCAGTCCCAAAAGATGGAGGCCGTCGGCACTCTGGCCGGGGGGATAGCCCATGATTTCAATAACATGCTCACCCCGATTCTCGGCTATACCGAGCTGATCACGGCCCGATTGCCTCCCGGCGACACCCTGCGTCAGGAGCTGGGAGAGGTGAAGAAGTCGGCGCTGCGGGCCAAGAATCTGGTGCGGCAGATCCTCGCCTTCAGCCGCCAGACCGGGCAGGAGCTGGTTTGCCTGGCGTTGGCGCCGGTAATGGGGGAGTGCCTGAAGATGCTGCGTTCCACCCTGCCCACCACCATTGCCTTCCATCAGGATCTTGCCCCGGATTGCGGGCAGGTTATGGCCGATGCCATCCAGATCCAGCAGATTCTCATCAATCTCTGCACCAATGCGGCCCATGCCATGGAAGGCAGCGGAGGCAGGCTGGAAGTCAGCCTGCGGCAGATCGAGGTGAATCCGGGGGAACCCCTTGCCGGCCAGGAATGCCGGCCCGGAAAATATCTGCGCGTGGTGGTCGGCGACACCGGCTGCGGCATGGACAAGGCCACGCGGGAGCGGATATTTGAGCCCTATTTCACCACCAAGGAACAGGGCAAGGGCACCGGCATCGGTCTTGCCCTGGTGCATGGAATCATCAAGGGGCACGGCGGCTATCTTTCCGTGTACAGCGAGCCGGGGCAGGGAACCACCTTTTCCCTCTATTTTCCGGTTTGCTGTGATGCGGGCGGGCAATTGGCCAAGGCCCTGGATGTCAGTATCCCGCGCGGTTCGGAAAGGATGCTGCTGGTTGATGACGAAGAAGAGGTCTTGAATATGCTCAAGGAAATGAGCGAATACCTCGGCTACCGGGTGGTGGCCGTCTCGGACAGTGCCGAGGCCTATGCCCTGTTTTGCAGCAGGCCGGAGGATTTTGATCTGGTGGTCACCGATCAGACCATGCCCGGCCTGACCGGCGTCGATCTGGCCCGGAAAATTTTCACCTTGAAACCAGGGCTGCCGATCATTATCTGCACCGGGTTCAGCGAGGCGTTGACCGACGGCAAGGCCAGGGAATTCGGGCTTGCCGGGTATATCATGAAGCCGGTGGTGATGGGGGACTTTGCCCGGGTTGTCCGCCGGGCCCTTGAGGGAGGTGCGGGATGAAGATTGCTACTGCCGAGCAGATGCTGCTCTGCGACAGACTGACCAGCGCGGAATATGGTATCCCAAGCCTGGAGCTGATGGAAAATGCCGGGCGCGGCACGGTGGCGGCGATGATCCGCCACTTCGGGCCCTTGGCCGAACGCAAGGTGGTGATTTTCACCGGGCCCGGCAATAACGGCGGCGACGGCTTGGTGATCGCCAGGCTCCTTCTGGAAAAGGGCGCCAGGCCCCAGGTGGTGAGCCTGGTGGACCTGGAGAAATTGCAGGGGGATGCGGCGAGAAATCTCGAGCGGGTCAAGCAGCTGGCCATGCCGCTCTACACCTGCCTTGGCGAAGACGAACTGCCCTGGGTGGAAAGGCTGGCGGCGGAGAGCGATCTTCTGGTGGACGCCCTTTTGGGCACGGGGTTGCGCAGCCCGGTAACCGGGGTCTTTGCCGCGGTTATCCGGTGTCTCAATGCCGGCGAGGTGCCGGTGGTGGCGGTGGATATCCCCTCCGGGCTTGCGAGCGACACCGGCATTCCCCAGGGCGTCAGCGTCCGGGCCCGGCTCACCTGCACCTATGGTCTGCCCAAGTTTGCCCAGGTTGAGCCGCCGGGCAAGGAGTATGTCGGGCTGCTGGAGGTGGTTGATATCGGCATCCCGGCCGAGGTGGTCGAACGGATCGGGGTTCAGGTGGAGTGGCTGGATCATGCCACGGTAAAGGGTTGGATCCCGGAAAGGGGCGTGGCTGCCCACAAGGGCACCTTCGGCCATCTTTTGGCGCTGGCAGGCTCGCTGGGCAAGGGTGGGGCAGCGGTGCTGTGCGGCCTGGGCGCGGCGCGGTCCGGCGCAGGGTTGGTGACCATTGCCGCGCCCAAGTCGCTCAATGGCGTGGTGCAGGGGGCCTTGCCCGAGGCCATGACCGAGGTCCTTTCTTTTTCCCAGCATTTTCTCTCCGACACCGATTACGAGCAGCTGCTGGCCGCGGCCCACGGCAAGGAGGCGGTGGCGGTCGGCCCCGGCCTGGGAACAGCGGAAGAAACCGGACAGGTGGTGCGCAAGCTCTACCGGGAGCTGAGGCAGCCCATGGTGGTTGATGCCGACGGCCTCAATCTCTTGGCCGGCGAGGTTGCCGTGCTCGCCGCCGGCCCCAGGGTCTTGACCCCCCACCCGGGGGAAATGTCGCGCCTGGCAGGGATTTCCACCGTGGAGATCCAGGGCAATCGGCGGGCGCTGGCAGCGGATTTTGCTAAACGGCATGGAGTGTATCTGGTCTTGAAAGGGGCGGCCACAATCATTGCCGCGCCGGATGGGCGGCTGGCCATCAACCCCACCGGCAACCCCGGCATGGCCGCGGGCGGCATGGGCGACGTGTTGACCGGCCTGATCGGCGGCCTGCTGGCCCAAGGTGTACCGCCCTGGGAGGCTTCCTGCCTGGCGGTCTATGTGCATGGCCTGGCCGCGGACCGGATTGTCAGGGGTGGGCGGCCTTTTGGTTTTCTGGCCGGCGAGTTGGCCGCGGAGATTCCCGCGGCCTTTCAGGAGGTGCTGGGATCGGAATGAAGAATGTGAACGAAAAGTTGGCAAGAGGAAAACCAGCGCAAGCAGTTTCCGCGTCCCTGCGCCTTGGCGTTAATTTTTTTAGTTTTGGAGAAAGCACATGCTGATAGCCAAAGAGATCATGGCCAAAAAGGTTGTTTCGGTGAAGGCGGATCTGCCGGTGGAGAAACTGGCGGGCGTACTCTGGTCCCACCGCATCAACGGGGCGCCGGTGGTTGACGACGACGGGCAGCTGATCGGGGTGGTGACGGAAAGCGATCTGGTGGACCAGACCAAGAAGTTTCATATCCCCACCGTCATTTCCATCCTGGACTCGGTTATCTTTTTGGACCGCGCCAAGGAGGTGGAAAAGGAGATCAGCCGGATGACCGGGGCCACGGTTTGGGATATCTGTTCCCGGGAGCCGGTGACCATCCGGGAGGATACCCCTCTCGATGAGATCGCCACCATCATGGCCGAGAAAAAGGTCCATACCCTGCCGGTGCTCAAGAACGGCAGCCTGGTCGGCGTGGTCGGCAAGGCGGATATCATCCGGACCCTGGCCAGGGGGTAGGGCGCGGTGGTGGTGTTCCGACTTTAAGGATGGTCGTTTTTTCGGTTTGTGCGCGTGTCCTTATCTTTGGCCTCGAATGTTGAGCAGTGCCGCAGATGCGCGCAAGAGGCCCGTGAAGTGTGCTATTGCACATGAACAGGCCAATGACAAAAAAGCAGATGTGGTGCTGCTCAATATTCGAGGCGGACTTGGACCAGGCCGCGCACCGAATTGCCCACGAAAAGCGCCTCTGCCTCTGCAAGATCCCGGCGGGTCAGGATGGCTTCCCGCACCACCAGAGCGGTGTGTTCCAGCAGGTATCTCCGGAAAACGCCGGGCAACAGCCCGCACTCCATGGACGGAGTCAGGAGGGTGCCCTCCTTCAGGGCAAAGATGTTGGTGATGCTGCCCTCGGTCACCTCTCCCCTGGTGTTGGCAAAAAGCACTTCATAAAAACCCGCGGCCATTGCCCGTTGCCGCTCGGTATCGTACAGCTCCCGCAGGGTGGTTTTGTGGAAGAGCCAGGGCGAGCTTGGGTCGGTGGCTTGGGAGGAGAAGAGAACCCTCGGCAACTCGGTCTGGGCGGCCTTTGGCATCGGCCAGGAGATGGCGGCCGGGGCTTCGCAGGGGGTGGCCTCAAGCTCCGGCCGGCCGTTTTTTGTCAGGGTCAGCCGCACCCGCATGGGCGAGGCGGCAAAATCCAGGGCCAGCCTGTCGAGCCGGGCCATGAGCTCGGGGCGATGGAAGGGATAGCGGAAATAGGCGGCGGAAGCGGCCAGCCGCTCCAGATGTTCGCTCAGGAGCCAGTAGCCGGAGCCCGGCTGCCAAAGGAGGGTTTCAATCAGGCGGAAGGCTGGGGCCGGGTTGCTCAAAAAACATCCCTTGAGCAGGCATTCCCGCCATTCCTGCTCCGGGTCGGACTCATGGATGATCCCGGAGCCGATGCCCATCTCGCCCTTGCCGCCGTTGAGCTCGATGGTGCGGATCGGCACATTGAAGGTTGCCTCGCCCGAGGGGGCGATAAAGCCGATGGCCCCGGTGTAGACGCCGCGCGGCCCGCTCTCCAGCTCGCGGATGATCTCCATGGTCCGAATCTTGGGAGCGCCGGTGACCGAGCCGCACGGGAACAGGGCCTTAAACAGGGCCTCGGTGGTTGTCGCCAAGGGCAGCCGGCCGGTGATGGTCGAGGTCATCTGGTGCAGGGTCTCATATGTTTCGATGTCGAAAAGGGAGCGGGTCGTGACCGTTCCCGGGGTGCAGATGCGGCCCAGATCATTGCGCAGCAGATCGACGATCATCACGTTTTCGCTGCGGTTTTTTTCATCCCCTTGTAAAAATCGGATCAGCCGCTCGTCTTCCGCCGGATACGGGCCGCGCTGGATCGTGCCCTTCATGGGCCGGACCAGGCATTGCTCGCCGCTTCTCTTGAAAAACAGCTCCGGGGAAAACGAGAGGATCCGTTGACCGCCGGCGCGGAGATAGGCGCCGAAGGAGACGCTCTGGTTGCGGCGTAACGCCTGGTACAGGGCCTCGGGCGAGCCGGCGAAGTCAAAGAGCAGCTTCAGGGTAAAGTTGACCTGGTAGGTGTCGCCGCTCTCGATATACCCCTTGATTTTGGCCAGGGCCGCGGTGTAGTCCGTTTGGCTAAGGTTGGGGCGCAGATTGGCGAGGCAATAGTCCGTGGCGGCCTGTGT
>DASWIU010000212.1:0-1982 GCA_036397515.1 Desulfurivibrionaceae bacterium
TAAACGCCTATAAAAAATGGGCAAAACCGGGTTAATAGTTGCGTCCCCGGCCTCGCTCCTCATCTCTGTCCTTCCTTTTCTTCTCTTCCTCTTCCTTGTCCTGTTGTTCTTTCGACTTTGGCGCCTTCTGCCCAGGCTGGACAGCCCCTGGCTGCTGCCGTTGCTCCTGGATTGCCGGGCCTCGCTGCTGAGAAGGAGGGGGTTGGTTCGGGGCTGATCTCTGCATGTTTTCGTCACCCCGGGGCTGCTGCCGCGGGCGGCGGTCATCCGGACCATCCTGCGGGGATGGGGTTGGACGCTGGAAATCCTGCTGCCTTTGCTCCCGGCTTGCCGGTTCTCGCTGCTGAGGAGCTTTTTGCTCTGGAGCGGATCTCCGGAAGCCTTCATCACCCCGGGGCTGCGGCTGCGAGCGGGCGCCATCCCGATCGTCCTGCTGCCGTGGCTTTGTCCGCCGAGGCTCGTCCTCTCTTTCCCGCTGCGCAGGGGCTGGCGCTCTTTGCTCTAACCGTTGAAAGTGCTCGCGCACTGCCTTTTCGCGCGGCTGGTAACGGTATTGCCGGTTGCGGATCTCGTGCTGCTCCTCCGCCCGGGGATACCTTTCTCCCGAATACTGCCGCTGGTAGGTAGGCAGCGGCGCCCGCTTCGGCGCAGAGCTGCGTTGCCACCGGTCCCAGCCTCTCCGCTGCCGCTCCCAGTCCGGGCCCCAGTGATGACCCCAGCGGGGCGGCGCATGCCGAGGCCAGCCGCGAAAGTACACCGGCGGCTGGCGGTAGTAGCGCACGGGGACACGCAGGACGAACAGCGGCACATAATACGGCTCCACAAACCACCAGGGGCCGTTGTACCAGGAACTCGCGTACCAGTTATCGTTCTGGTAGATCCAGTACATGCCATCGTAAAAGAAATAGTTGGCCTGCAGCCGGGGCGCGTAGTAGACCGGATAGCCCGGCACCGGGACGAGTTCCGGGTACAACGGCAGGTTGATCCCAATGCTTACGTGGGGAGTCCCTATAAAGACGCTCACCTCTGCCTCGGCGGAAGTCGCCGAGCACAACAGCATCGCCAGCACAATGAGTCCGTAGCGTATTCTCTGCATTCTGTCCTCCTGTTTGGATAAGCAGGGTTGAGGGTTTGCCTGTCGGCGGAAAATGACACCGCCAAGCTGGTTTCATCCCAAAACTTATGGTTCATTATACTGAATTGTCCGGAGATAAGTAAAATACCTTTTGGATTTGCCAGCTTGCCGGACCACGGGTTTTACGGCAAAATATCAGGATTCAAGGGGAAATAATTTTTCTGTGATAAAATAATATTATGAAAATCATCAAACCGTTCCTTGTGTTTTTTTTGGTTGGAGCCATCTTGGGCCTCGGCACCGGCTGTGCGACCCTGCCGGACGTCTCGGAAATGATTGAGGAGACGCCGACCGCACAAAAATCTCGGCAAATCGTGGCGGCCAAGGGAAGGGTGTTATCTCCCCGGCAAAGCACGGCCATCATGGAGCGGCTGAAGCGATCGGTCGACCCGACGGACATTCTGGAACGCCACGCCGCCGTGGTGGAATCGGTCACCGATAGCCCGCTGACCAAGGGGAACAAGGTCACGCTCCTCGCCGATGGCCCGGCGACCTATGCCGCAATGTTCAAAGCAATTGAGAAGGCCAAGGATCATGTCAACCTTGAAACCTATATCATTGAAGATGATGAAACAGGCCGCAAATTTGCCGATCTGTTGCTGGAAAAACAGGCGGCAGGCGTTCAGGTAAATATCATTTATGACAGCGTGGGCAGTATGAAAACCCCCGCGGCTTTTTTCCAGCGCCTGGGCGAGGGCGGAATCCAGGTGGTTGAATTCAATTCGCTCAATCCCCTGAAGACCGAGGGGAAATGGGGACTGACCCACCGGGATCACCGCAAGATTTTGATAGTCGACGGCAAGGTCGCCATTCTCGGGGGCATCAACATCAGCGAGGTCTATTCGAG
>DASWIU010000213.1:0-7950 GCA_036397515.1 Desulfurivibrionaceae bacterium
TGGCGGCGATGGGGGCTCGGTCACAATCGAAGCCTCCCGCAAGCTTGCCTCTCTTCTGGACTTTCGTTTTAAATCCCACTTTATCGCGCAGAATGGCACCCCCGGCCGGGGCAAACGAATGTATGGCCGCAAGGGGGAGGACTTTACCCTGTACGTTCCCCTGGGCTCCATCCTCAAGGATGCGGAAACCGGCGAGGTTCTGGCCGAACTGCTGCACGAGGGCGACCGTTTTCTCGCGGCCCGCGGCGGCGAAGGCGGCAAGGGCAATGTCCATTTCGCCTCGGCCCAGAACCGGGCGCCCCGTATTGCCACCCCGGGCCAGGACGGCGAGGAGCACTGGCTGCGCATCGAGCTGAAGCTGCTGGCGGACATCGGTCTGGTCGGCTTGCCCAACGCCGGCAAATCCACCCTGCTTTCCAAGCTCTCCGCCGCCAACCCCAAGGTTGCGCCCTATCCCTTCACCACCCTTGAGCCGCAGCTTGGCGTCATGCATCTGGCCAACTACGACGATTGTATCATTGCGGATATTCCAGGGTTGATCGAGGGCGCGCACACCGGGGCAGGGCTTGGCCACAAATTCCTCCGCCATGTCGAACGCACCCATATCCTCCTCCATGTCATCGACGCCTCCACTGCCGATGAGCAGCCGCTTGAGGAATACCGCACCCTGGAAAACGAGTTGCGTGTTTACAATGAAGAGTTGATGGACCGGCAGCGGCTGGTGGTGCTCAACAAGATTGATCTGCTGGAAGACGATGAGCGGCTTGGTGCCTTGCAGGAGCTGTTTTTTAAAGCGGAAGGAATCAAGCCCCTTGCCATTTCGGCCCTTACCGGGCAAGGGCTTGCCCAGTTGCAGGAAGTGCTGGGAGAGATGCTGGAGTTACACAAGACGGACTCGCAGAAAATCCCTCCCGCGGAGGAAGATGACTCAGAGCCTGTCCCTAACTAGTACCTTGTAACTCTTAATATTTTTGAAAAACTCCCCTCCCCTTGCGGGAGGGGTTGGGGGTGGGGGTAGCGACAACTTGCTGCTATAATGGCAACTTCCCCCTCTCCCTAACCCTCCCCCGCAAGGGGGGAGGGAATTAATTTGATGTCGATTAAAAAGTTACAAGGTAACTGAGCTCTAACCAAAAAGTTGCGCCGCAACGCAGTAGCTTGGCCTTTTTGCGACGCCATTAAGAGAGGCGTGATGACCACAGCGATGGAGCATGACGAAGACCTGGCGCTCCGCCGCCGGTTTCTGGCCCGGGCCAAAAGGGTGGTGATCAAGGTGGGCAGCGCCGTGCTCACCACCGGGGAAGGGCTGAACCTGCCGGTGTTGGACAACCTGGCCAAGGAGATCTGTGCCCTGCGCAAGAGCGGCAGGCAGGTGATCCTGGTCAGTTCCGGCGCGGTCGCGGCCGGCCGCCGCAAGATGGGACTTGGCGACCGGACCCTGACCCTGCGGGAAAAACAGGCTGCCGCCGCCATCGGCCAGAGCAGCCTGATGCGCTCCTACGAGAAGATCTTCGAACAGCTGGGCCAGAAGGTGGCCCAGGTTCTCCTTACCCACGACGCCCTGTCCCATCGGGACCGGTATCTCAATGTCCGCAATACCCTCTTTACCCTGCTGGACTGGGGGTTGGTCCCCATCATCAACGAAAACGACACCGTCTCCGTGGAAGAGTTGCGCTTTGGCGACAACGACGCCCTGGGCGCCATGGTCACCAACCTCACCGAGGCGGATATCTTTGTCTGTCTGACCGATGTCTCGGGCCTTTTTTCCGCCAACCCCCTCACCCATCCCGAGGCCCGACCGATCCATACCGTGGCCAAGATCGACGCGGCGGTGCAGGCGATGGTGGGCACGATGCAAAGCGGCGTGGGCACCGGCGGCATGGGCAGCAAGATCAAGGCCGCCAAGATGGTGGCGGCGCGGGGCGGCTGTTGCTTCATCGGCCCGGGCCGGGAGCCGGACACCATCTCCCGGCTTTTTGCCGGGGAGCTGATCGGCACTTTTTTCCTGCCCCAGGCGGAAAAAATGGCCAGCCGCAAGCACTGGATTGCCTATACCCTGCGGCCGCAAGGTTGTCTGGTCCTCGATGCCGGGGCCTGCAAGGCCGTGCTCCAAGGGGGCAAAAGCCTGCTTCCTTCGGGAATCCTGGAGGTCCGGGGCAAGTTCGGCATCGGGGCGCCGGTCCATTGCCTGAACGAACAGGGCGAACCCCTGGCCGCCGGCCTGGTCAATTATACCTCCGGCGATCTCGAGAAGATCAAGGGGGTGAAGACCAGTCGGATCGAAGAGGTGCTGGAGCGTCCCAAGGACAGCGACGAGGTTATCCATCGGGATAATTTAGTGATCCTGTAAATGTCCAGCAGCACCACATCTGCTTTGTCATCGGCCGGCTCATGTGCATGAGCACACTTCGCCGACCTCTTCCGCGCATATGCGGCACTGCTGAACATTTACAGTTCAGGGCCACCTTGAACTTGCGACGCTATAATACAACAGAACATGAGGCATAGGAGCACAAACATGTCCATCCAGGAAACAATCAGGCAGATGGCAATGGCGGCCAAAAAGGCCTCCCGCAACATGGCCAATCTTTCCACCATGGCCAAGAACAACGCCCTGCTGAAGATGGCCGAGGCGCTTCTTGCCCAGAAGACCTATATCCAGCAGGAGAATGAAAAGGATCTGGTTGCCGGCCGCGCCAAGGGGCTGTCCGCTGCCATGCTCGACCGGCTGGCTCTCACCGACAAGGTGATTGCCGGCATGGTCGGGGGGTTGCGCGAGGTTGCCGCCTTGCCCGATCCGGTGGGCGAGGTGAGTGAGATGGCCAAACAGCCCTCCGGCATTACCGTGGGCCGGATGCGCATCCCGCTGGGGGTTATCGGCATGATCTACGAGTCGCGGCCCAATGTGACCGTGGACGCGGCAGCGCTTTGCCTTAAGGCGGGAAACGCCATCCTGTTGCGGGGCGGCTCCGAGGCCATCCATTCCAATCTGGCCCTGGCCAAGGTGCTGCAGGAGGTTCTGGCTGCGGAGCAGATCGAGGCCGCGGCCGTGCAAGTGATCCCGGTCACCGACCGCGAGGCGGTTACGGCCATGCTGACCCTTGATGAACAGATCGACCTGATCATCCCGCGCGGCGGCGAGAGCTTGATCCGTTTCGTGGCCGAGAACTCCCGCATCCCGGTGCTCAAGCATTACAAGGGGGTGTGCCATGTCTTTGTCGATGCGAGCGCGGATCTGGACATGGCCGTGAACATCGTCATGAACGGCAAGGTGCAGCGGCCCGGGGTGTGCAACGCCCTGGAGGCCCTGCTGGTCCATGAGGATATCGCCGCCGCCTTTTTGCGTAAGGTCTGGGACGCATTGCAGAAGGCCGGGGTCGAGCTGCGGGGCTGCCCGAAGACCAAGGCGATTCTGCCGGAGATCACCGCGGCCCTGCCCACCGACTACGGGATGGAGTTTCTCGACCTGATCCTGGCGGTGCGGGTGGTTGCCGATCTGGAGGCGGCCATGGACCATATTGTCCAGTACGGCTCCCAGCATACCGAGGTGATCGTCACCAACAGCTATGCCAACGGCCAGCGCTTCCTCCGCGAGGTGGATGCCTCGGCGGTGATGATCAATGCCTCCACCCGGTTCACCGACGGCGGCCAGTTCGGCCTGGGCGCCGAGATCGGCATCAGCACCACCAAGCTGCACGCCTACGGCCCCATGGGGTTAAAAGAGCTGACCACCAGGAAGTTCATCGTTTACGGCGAAGGGCAGGTCCGCGCTTAAGCAGAACTCAGGGGAACGCAAGGTGGAACTTCCGTACAACCTCGGCCGGCGGGTCGGCATCTTGGGTGGTACCTTTGACCCGGTGCACAACGGCCATCTGGCCATTGCCGAGGCAGTCCGGCAGGCGCTGGCTCTTTCGAGCATCCTTTTTGTTCCTGCCTTTCTGCCGCCCCACAAGCCGACCTACACCATCTCCGCCTTTCCACACCGGGCCGCCATGCTGGAGCTGGCCGTTGCCGGTCACCCCGGTTTTTCCGTCTCCCGCCTGGAGGCGGAACGCGAAGGGCCGTCCTACAGTATTGACACCCTGAGGGCCTTGCGTGTCCTGCTGGGGCCGGAGGCCGAGCTGTTCTTCATCACCGGCATGGATGCCTTTGCCGAAATCCACACCTGGAAGGCCAACCGGGAGCTGCTGGATCATGCCTCCTTCGTGGTGATCGGGAGGCCTGATCATTGCCAACAGTCCTGCGGACAAACGGTGGCGGCGAATTTCCCCGGCTACACCTTTGTCGAGGCCCATGGGCGTTGGCAGGGAGAGCCCGGCCAGGGAGCCATCTATCCGGTGGCCATGGCACCGATCAAGGTCTCTTCCACCGAGATCCGGGAGGCAATCCGGCAGGGCAGGTCGGTGCGCGAGCTTGTCCCCGCAGCAGTGGCGGATTACATCGAAACCCAGGGACTGTACCGCTGAGCTGCTTCTTTCAGGCCGCACTCGGGGCAGTGACGGCCTCTTCCACTTCTTCCGGCATGGCCCTGGTCAGGGTGGTCAGGTAGCGGGCGCCTTTTTCAATCTGGTCGGCAATGCGCCGGACATCGCTCATCAGGTCGATGAGCGAGACCATCAGCCCCACCGGCAGCAGGCTCTTGGTTCCCGCCTTGAGCAGGCTTGATTTGAGATGCCGGTACATCTCCTCTGTTTCCTTGAACAACGCGGCGCACTCCTCCGGCGCATAGTCTTTTCGGGCCACATCGGTCAAATCAAGTAGTTTCACCACCTGCTGTTTGTACAGTCCTATTTCCTGGGCCAGGGAGGTATTCGCCAACAGGCGGCTCTGTTGCTGCATCTGGGCGACCCTGAGCGACACGTCCGCCACCTCGCGGTAATAGCTGGTGACCCGCAGGGCGTTGGGGAGCACATGGTCAAGCTCCTCCGGCAGGTTGCCCCGGCTGATCAGGTTGATGAAATTGCCCACCTCGATCTCCAGTTTGAGCAAAACCTGGCGGTCGGCGTCAAGCTGGAGGCTGGGGCCGGTCTCGCTGCTTATGGCGCCCTTGGCCATGCGGCGGGCGATGTTGCCGATCCGCTCAATTTCCTTGGCCAGGGCATGGAAGGCCAGCACCGGGGTGGCGGCGATATTTTTGTCCAGATAGAGGGGCTGCGCCTCGTCTTCTTCATGGGAGCGGAACCACCCCTTGAGGATCAGGACCATGCTTCGGCTGAGCGGCAACATCAGGCAAAGCCCAAGAATATTGAAGACGGAATGAAACAGGGCCAGCAGGATGGTGGCGTTGGTCTTTACGTGCAAGAGCTGCGGGAAGGTGTTCAGGGCCTGGAGGAGAAAAGGGAGCAGCAGGAGGGCCACGACCCCGGTTACCAGGTTGAAGATGACGTGGGCGGCGGCAACCCGTTTGGCGTTGGCGGTGGCGTCCAGCGCGGCCAGGGCCGCGGTCGAGGTCGAACCGATGTTGGCGCCGATGACCAGGGAGGCTCCGCCGTCAAAGGGGATAAAGCCTCCGGCGGCCGCGGTGAGGGTGATGGCGATGGCCGCGCTGGAGGATTGCATGGCCACGGTCAGCAAAAAACCCAGAACCAGAAAGACGAAATGGCTCCCCACCCCGCCGCCCATCAGAACGAGCGGCAGGTTGATGCCTGTGCCGGCAAAGGTGGCGCGGAGCAGGTCGATCCCCATGAAAAAGACCCCGAAACCGGCCAGGGTTTCGCCGAGGGCGCCGTAACGGCCGCTGCCCTTGCCGAGGCGCAGGAGCATGCCGAGGCCGATGAGGGGCAGGGCAAGGAGCTTGATGTCGAATTGATGGCCGACCAGACTCACCAGCCAGCCGGTCATGGTGGTGCCGATATTGCTCCCGTAGATAATGGTGACGGCCTGCGTGAGATCCATGAGCCCGGCATTGACAAAGCCGATGGTGGCCACGGTCACGGCGCTGGAGGATTGCACCAGGGAGGTGATGAGGGCGCCGGAAAGGATACCCCGAAGCGGGGTGGCGGTGGAGCGCTCCAGGATGGTGCGCAGGGTGTTGCCCGCGACAACCTTGAGGCCCTCGGTCATGAGCCGCATCCCGAGCAGGAAGAGCCCGATGCCCCCGATAAAACTGCCAAGGATGGAAAGGTTCATGTCACGGACTCCTTTTCTGGCCGGATGGTATTTTTATTATAGTACCCGGTGTCTGCGGGATAGGCAATTGCTTGATGATATTGAAAATATTTCCGGCATTTAGGGCTGCGTAACGAACGGTTTTTGAATTGTTCGTCCGGCACAACCAAGTCATTCCCGCGCAGGCGGGAATCCAGGCGAATCGTGTTCAGGCTGTTCCTGTGCATGGAGCGCCTTTATTCCCCCCTTTGTTAAAGGGGGAGGCAAATAGTGTTGCCGCCTTGGGCGGCTCACGGTTTTGTCGGCGCCTTTGAGGCGCTCCCAATAAGCCACCGGCTTTGCCGGTGGTGACTCACTCCTCTGGATTCCAGCCTGCGCGGGAATGACGTTAAAGATTCGTGGTATATTTTTAATTGGAGAGAGGCGCGGGCTTTCTGTATGATACAGACAGGCATCCCTGTTTGCCGTTGCGCCGCGCAGCCGTGACAGTCATAAACAAGAGAGGACGACAACCATGCACAACCAGCGAAGCAGCGGCGTCCTTTTGCATCTTACCTCCCTGCCGGGGCCTTTCGGCATCGGCACCCTCGGCAAGTCCGCCTTTGAGTTCATCGATTTTCTCGGGGCGGCCGGGCAGAGCCATTGGCAGATTCTGCCCTATGGCCCGGTGAGCGACATCTTTGACAATTCGCCCTACATGAGCCTGTCCGCCTTTGCCGGCAACCCCTTGCTCATCGATCCCGCCCAGCTCATGGGGGCAGGCCTCCTCCGGCGCGGGCAGGTGGAAATCCCGCCCGATTTTTCCGAGTACCTGGTCGATTTCCCCGCGGTCCTGGCCTTTAAGGAGAAAATCCTGGAGCTCGCCTTTCTGGAGTTTAAGCTCGGTGGCGACTCGATCCCTTTCGCAGCCTTCTGCCAGACCATGCCCTGGCTTGAGGACTATGCGCTTTTTATGGCGTTGCGGGAAGAATTTGCGGCTGCGCCCTGGTTTTCCTGGCCGGCTGGCCTTGCCCGCCGCCAGCCGGAAGCCCTTGCCCAGTGGCGAAAAACCCTGGCGGAGCGCATTCTGTTTCATAAATTTGTCCAGTTCTGCTTTTTCTCCCAATGGCGGATTCTTTGGGATTACGCCCACAGCCACGGGGTAAAAATCATCGGCGATATCCCCATCTATGTGGCCCAGGACAGCGCCGATGTCTGGGCGCACCAGGGATGCTTTGTCCTTGATCCCGAAACCGGGCAGCCGACCCATGTGGCCGGCGTGCCCCCTGATTATTTCAGCGAAACCGGCCAGCGCTGGGGCAATCCGCTCTTCAAGTGGCACAGCGCTGACGGGGGGATGAATGAGTCGCTGCTTGCCTGGTGGGGGCAGCGGTTCCGCCATGTCTGCCAGACGGTGGATGTCGTCCGCATCGATCATTTTCGCGGCTTTGAAGCATACTGGCAGATCCCGGCCACGGAGGAGACCGCGGTCAACGGGGAATGGGTCAAGGCGCCCGGGTTGGAATTTTTTTCCGAGATGAAAAAACATCTGGGCGTGCTGCCGATCATCGCGGAGGATCTGGGGGTTATCACCCCGGAGGTTGAGCTGCTCCGCGACGCATTTGGTTTCCCGGGCATGAAGGTGCTGCAGTTTGCCTTTGATTCCGACGAGCACAACGCCTATCTGCCCCATAACTACACCACCGTCAACTGCGTTGTCTATACCGGCACCCACGACAACGATACGACCCTGGGCTGGTACTTCAGCGATACGGTCATGCAGGCCAGCAAGACCAAGGCCTTGCGGTATGCCCACAGCCAGCCGGGCAGCCCGGTGCACGGGGATTTTATCCGCCTGGCCTA
>DASWIU010000214.1:0-8941 GCA_036397515.1 Desulfurivibrionaceae bacterium
CCAGCATCACCCTGTCCGTGACCCGCACCGACTGTCTGCGATTTAAATATTCCGTCATATCCGCACCCCACCCGTCAAATGATCCCTGTTGGAACAGCACGAAAAAACTCAATGAAAAAGCCAGATCAACCCTTGCCCTGCTTGAGCAAATCCTCAACCTCACCCTGCATGACAAAGCTGTGCCCTGCGTCCGGATACACGCCGCCCTTGACCTCATCCCGAAAAGCAACGACGGCCCCGGCAATCTGGGGAGCCAGATTCGCGTATTGCTTCACGAAACTGGGCACGAACTTTTCAAACATCCCCAGCAGATCGTTGATTACCAGCACCTGCCCGTCGCACTGCGGTCCGGCGCCGATGCCGATGGTGGGGATGGGAACGCTTGCGGTAATGGCCGCGGCGAGCTTGTCGGGGATGCACTCCAAGACAATGGCAAAAGCCCCGGCCTCGGCCAGCCCCTTGGCTTCGGCCAGCAGCCGCCGGGCCGATTGGGCATCGCGGCCCTGCACCTTGTAGCCGCCCAACGCGCCGGCGGTCTGCGGAGTCAGGCCGATGTGGCCCATCACCGGAATCCCGGCCCGGACCATGGCCGCCACGGTGGCGCAGATCTCCAGGCCGCCCTCGACCTTCACCGCGTCGCAGCCCGCCTCTTTCAGGAAACGGCCGGCATTGGCAATAGCCGATCCGGCATCGACTTGGTAGGAGAGAAAGGGCATGTCGCCGACCAAGAGCGCCCGTTCCACCCCATGCTTGACCGCCCGTGAATGGTGCAGCATCTCCTCCATGGTCACCGGCACCGTGGACTCATAGCCCAAAACCACCATGCCCAGGGAATCGCCGACCAGGACGATCTCCACCCCGTTTTTGTCCAGGAACCGGGCGAAGCCGGCGTCATAGGCCGTCAGCACGACGATTTTATCCGCCGCGCTCTTCATGTCGATGATGTCACGGACTGTCAGTTTTTTTCCGATCATAACCTCGTATCCTCGGCTAAAAAGGCAGGGTGGCGGCCTCGCCGTTGCCCAAGTCCGCATCCTGCCCGCGGGTAAATTCTCTGCCGAAATGGGCATACGCCGCCTGGGTCGCCATTCTGCCCCGGGGGGTGCGCATCAAGAGCCCCATCTGGATGAGAAAGGGCTCGTAGACATCCTCCAGGGTGGTCTTCTCCTCGCAGGCCATGGTGGCCAGGGTTTCCAGGCCGATGGGGCCGCCCTGGAACTTGTCGATGATGGTGAGCAGAATCCGCCGGTCCATCTCGTCCAACCCTTCCTGGTCCACGCCCAGCATGTTCAAGGCCTCGTCCGCCACCTGGGCCGTGATGCTGCCCTGGGCCTTGACCTCGGCGAAATCCCGCAGCCGCTTCAGGAGCCGGTTGGCTATCCTCGGAGTGCCCCGGGAACGGCGGCCGATCTCCAGGGCGCCGCCCTCGTCCATGGGCACGCCCAGGAGGTGGGCCGAGCGTTTGACAATGGTCACCAGCTCGTCGGGCGTATAAAAATCAAGGCGCAACACCATGCCGAAGCGGTCCCGCAGGGGCGGGGTCAAAAGGCCGGTGCGGGTGGTCGCCCCCACCAGAGTGAAGCGCGGCAGATCCATCTTGACACTGCGCGCCCCGGGCCCCTGGCCGATGATCAGATCCAGCTGATAATCCTCCATGGCCGGATAAAGAATCTCCTCCACCACGTGGTTGAGGCGGTGGATCTCATCGATGAAAAGCACATCGCCTTCCTGGAGGCTGGTGAGGATGGCGGCCAGATCACCGGCCCGCTCGATCACCGGCCCGGAGGTAACCCGGATGTTGGCGCCCATCTCGTTGGCGATGACGTAGGCAAGGGTGGTCTTGCCCAGACCGGGAAAGCCGTGCAACAAAACGTGGTCCAGGGCCTCGCCCCTGGCCTGCGCGGCCTTGAGGGCGATGGAGAGATTGCTCTTCAGCTGCTCCTGGCCGATGTACTGGTCAAGCAATTTGGGCCGCAGCGCATGATCAACCGGCTCGACCTCGGCCGCCACCGGAGAAACCAACCGTTCTTCGTGATTCACACCAAGGCCCTCAAGGTCTGACGGAGCAATTCTTCAAGCCGCATGGCGGCAAAAGCCTCTGCTCCGGCCTGCTGGCGGACCACGGCCAGCGCCTCTCGGGCCCGAACCGCGGGATAGCCGAGATTGAGCAGGGCGGAAATCGCATCGTGCACCCGCTCATCTTCTCCCGGCACGATGAGACCGGGAGAACAGGCGGAGAGCGCCTCGGGCACGAACTGCACCTTGTCTTTCAGCTCCAGACAGAGCCGCTCCGCTGTTTTCTTGCCCACCCCGGGCAGCCGGGTAAGGCGGGCCAGATCATCGTGCAAAATGGCGCGGGCCATCTCAGCCGGAGAGATCCCTGCGAGGATATGCATGGCCAGCTTGGGCCCTATCCCGGAAACCGTGTTCAGCAACTGGAACATCTCCTTTTCCGAGGGCTCCAAAAAACCATAGAGGTTGAAGGCGTCCTCGCGCACCACGGTCTGGATGTGGAGAAAAACCTCCTCCCCCACTGCCGGCAATCGGCCCTGCCCACTCTGGGGGAAAAAAACCTCATACCCCACTCCGCCCACGTCGACAATGAGGGATTCGGGTAATTTCTGAAACAGTATTCCTCGCAGGCAGGCAATCATGATGGGGTCTATTATGGAAGAATTTTGGCAAGAAGAGAAGCAAAAAGCCTGTTAGCGACATAAACCGGTCAGCAAAACGGCCCGATTCGCGCAATCAATTTTCACAGGTAAACGTTCACCAGTGCCGCAGATGCGCGAAAGAGGCGGGTTCGCCATAGCCCACTATGCGAACCCGCCGATGACAAAGCAGATGCGGTGCTGGTGGACGTTTACCGATGGCTGGCCCGGCAGATGGCCACGGCCAGGGCGTCAGCCGCGTCATGGCTGGGCGAGGCGACGAGCTTGAGCAGCACCCGGACCATCTGCTGCACCTGCTCCTTGGGCGCCTGGCCATACCCGGCCACCGCCTGTTTCACCACGGTGGGGCTGTATTCCTCCAAGGGCAAGCCGTGCTGCCTGGCGGCCAGGATGAGCACTCCGCGGGCATGGCCGAGCTTTAGGGCCGAGCGGGGATTGATGGCGGTGAAGATATCCTCAATCCCGGCCAGCTGCGGCTGATAGGCGCCAATGACCTCGCGGATGCCGTCGTAGATCTCTTCCAGCCGCTCAGGGAAAGGCTTTTTCTCCGAGGTCCGGATCACCCCGCAGGTGACAAAGGTCAGGGCGTGGCCCTGCCGGTCGATCACCCCGTAGCCGGTGGCGCGCGAACCGGGATCGATCCCGAGGATGCGGATTATTTCCGCTCCTGCCTTGGCTTTACCTGGGGTCATATCTTACGAAATTTTTTCCATCAACTCATCGGGGATATCGAAGTTGGCATGCACTTTCTGCACGTCGTCAAAATCCTCCAGATTGTCGATGAGCTTCATCAACGAGATGGCCGTTTTTTCCTCGGCAACCTCGACGGTGTTCTTGGGGACCATGGAGATGGAGGCCTCGACAAAGATGACCCCGGCCTTTTCCAAAGCCTCCCGCACCGTGTTGAAATCCTCGGGCGCGGTCAGCACCTCAAAGATATCGCCATCCTCGACCACATCCTCTGCTCCGGCCTCCAGGGCCAGCTCCAGCAACTTTTCCTCGTCCATCGCCCCTTTTTCCACCACGATGGAGCCTTTTTTGTCAAACATGTAGGAAACGCAGCCGGTCTCGCCCATGTTGCCGCCGGACTTGCCGAAGAAGAAGCGCACCTCGCCCACGGTCCGGTTCCGGTTGTCGGTGAGGCAATCGACGAGAATCGCCACCCCGCCCGGGCCGTAGCCTTCGTAGGTGATCTCCTCGTAGTTCGCCCCTTCCAGCCCGCCGGCCCCCTTCTTGATGGCCCGCTCGATATTATCCTTGGGCATGTTCACGGCCCGGGCCGAGATAATGCCCGCGCGCAGCCGGGGATTCGCCTCGGGGTCGCCGCCGCCCATGCGGGCAGCCACGGCAATTTCCTTGGCAAGCTTGGTGAACATCTTACCGCGCTTGGCATCCTGGGCGCCTTTACGATGCTTGGTGTTAGCCCACTTTGAATGTCCGGACATGATCCTTTTTCTCCTGAAAATTAAACATTAAAAGTAAAGAATAATGGGCTCGCAACGGCTTAGAGTTTGCTGCAAAAAGGTGCTTCGACAGGCTCAGCATGAACGGAAATCAATGCGTTAAGAGAATATCCGTTCGCCCTGAGCCCTTCGACAAGCTCAGGAGAGCCCTGTCGAAGGGCCGATGTACGATTCCATCATTGTTCATCCTGCATTCTGCAATTTCTTAAATCCCATCCCCAGCACAAAGACCTCGCGGCTTTCCGGACGGGAACTTTTCGGTTTTACGATCTTGGTCAGGTTGAAATGGGGGCGGACCTCATCCACAAAGGCCTTGAAATCCTCGCCCTCAAAGACCTTGCAGTAAAAATTGCCGCCCACCCGCAACATCTTCTGGGCGATTGCCACAACCCGCCGGGAAAGATCCAGCGAGTGCTGCTGATCCGCCCATTTGTTGCCGGTGGTGCGCGGGGCCATGTCGCTGATGATCACCGCGAACTCCGGACAGATACCGCGCACCCGATCCAGCACCTCGGCGGTCATGATGTCGCCGTGCAGAAAGGTGAACTTGCCGCTGTGCCCCTTGGTGTTGATCTGCCCGAAGTTGAGATCGACCCCCACCACCAGCCCCTGCGGGCCAACGGCCTGGGCCGCATACATGGACCAACTGCCGGGCTGGCAGCCAAGATCCAGCACCGTGTCGCCCTTTTTCAGCAGCCCGTGCTTGATCTGGGCCTCCTCCAGCTTGTACACCGAGCGGGCGGGATAGCCTTCCTTCTTGGCCTTTTTGAAGTAGTGATCCTGGACTTCTTTCACAGGCCTGCCGCCTTGGTTGGGGTCTGCACGGTTTCCGTGGTGCGCCGCAAAAAAACATCGTTGAAAAGCGGTTATATTTAGCCTGTTTATCGCGTCTTGACAAGCATAATCCCCCGGCGCCGGCGGAGAGCATTTCCGGAACCGGCACCGGCCAGAGGCCGGACCGCCCAGACCTCAACCATGGGGAACGCCGCATTTTTCTGCCTCGTTGGCCCTTGACATTTTTTCCCGCCACCCTCATCATAAAATATACAGGGTTCCCGAACCGCGGGCAGTCTGTCCTCCGGTTCGCGAACTCCTCGTTTTTTTCCGCATTACCATCATCCAGACTGAAATCAGTTTCCCGCACCTGGGGGAAATCCAGGAAAAGGCGAGAGACCGGGCATTCAAGCCGACACATTGAAGAGGGGGGATCGTAATGAACGTGGGAGCTATTTTCCAAAGCGCTGACTGGAAAACGGAAAAACATGTGCCGGTTATCGAATGCCCGGACCAGATCCAGGCGGATGAACCGTGCGAGGTGAAGATATCCCTGGGCAAGGAGATCGCCCACCCCAACACCACCGAGCATCATATCCGCTGGATCCAGCTCTTCTTCAAGCCCGAGGGAGACAAGTTCAGCTACCAGGTGGGGAATTTCGAATTCACCGCCCACGGCGAATCCGCCCAAGGCCCGAACACCGGGCCGATCCACACCCTACACTCCGTCACAACGACGCTCAAGATCACCAAGCCGGGAACGCTCCTGGCTACGGCATACTGCAACATCCATGGCCTCTGGGAAAACGCCAAAACGATCACAATCAAGTGAGCGGCCAGGGGCCGAGTCGCGGCCTCAACCTGAAAGCGCCCGAAAAACCACAGGAGGTGCCTCATGGCAAAACTTGCCTATACCGGAGGAAGCGTCGAGATCGATGCGCAAGGTTTTCTCGCCAACCTGGACGACTGGAATGAACATGTGGCCCAGGCCCTGGCCGCGAGGGAAGGCGTCCCGGAGTTGAACGAGGCGATGCTGGAAGTGATCCGATTTCTGCGGACCTACTACAAAAAATTCAATGCCTTCCCGATCCTCAATTACGTCTGCAAAAATATCCACCAGCCGCGGGAGTGCGTCAGCGAAGAATTCATCAATCCGGAAAAGGCCTGGAAGATAGCCGGGCTTCCCAGGCAGGAAGGCATTCATTTTGTGAATGTTGACGGCAAACATTACCTGCTGGAGGAATGCTGCTAGTACCTTGCAACTCGTAATATTTCAGAAAAACTCCCCTCCCCTTGCGGGAGGGGTTGGGGGTGGGGGTAGCTACAACCTGCCGGGATAATGGCAACTACTCCCTCTCCCTAACCCTCCCCCGCAAGGGGGGAGGGAATTAATTTGATATCGATTAAAAAGTTACAAGCTGCCGGCCGCCGGGGCCGTTTGATTTTTGCCGTGATTTTTTTTCCAGGCGAAGGGCGTGCGCCGGCACGGCTTCGCGTCCCGAACCGATACCTCGACCCGGTAGGAGCGGCTTCAGCCGCGATACTCTAAAAAACCAGGAGTGCCCCATGAACATCTATCAATTCGCCATGCAGATGGAAAAGGACGGGGAAGATTTTTATCTGCAGCTGGCACAAGAAGCCACCGTTCCCGGGCTGGCAAAGATATTCACCATGCTGGCGGGCGAAGAACGCAAGCACTATGCGGTGGTCGAACAGTTGAGCCGAAAGGAAAAAAATCCGCACCTGGCGGAGACCGCGATCCTGGACAACGTCAAAAACGTCTTCATCGGGATGCGGGAGGAAAAAGAGCCGTTATTCATCGATACCACCGCCGCGACCACCAGCTACCGAAAGGCCTGCACCATCGAGGCGGTGAGCGAGAGGTTCTACCGGGAAAAGGCCGAGGAAACCAAGGATGCAAACGAACAGCGGATATTTTCCCGCTTGGCCGGAGAAGAGGCCAACCATTTGCGGATAGTGGAAAATATCCTTGAGTTTGTGTCCCGGCCGGAACCGGGGAACTGGCTGGAAAACGCGGAATGGTCCCATCTGGATGCATACTGACAACAGGCAGGCGGTTTTCCTTTTCTCCCGCTTTCCGCTCGCCCCAGCCGCTGCGCCGGGGCCAGGCAACCGAGCAATCCCGCCTGGTCCCACAACCTAAACAGGAGGTGTGCCATGGAAGTCAAGGACTATTGCCGAAACATGGATACGGAACTCACGGCCTGGAAAGCAAGGATCTATAACGTCATCCGCCAGATGGACAGTCTGCCCACCGGCGACAAACAGCGGATGTACGAAAAAATCAACGGCCTGCACATCATCATGACCGAGCTGGATAACCGCCTGGACCAACTGCGGACCGCCTGCCCCACGGAATGGAAGCCGGCGCGCCAGGAAATCAAGACGACGATGGCCGATCTGGGAAACCGGTACGAAGAGGCGGCCGGGGAACTTTTCGACTATGACATCGGCGGCTGATTTCCCTGCCAAATATTGCCGGGCAAAGCGGACCCCAGTTTTTTTCTCACTATTGTAACGGAACCGGGAGGGGCATATGCTTTCGACCATACCTTTTCATCTGGAAAAGATCCATAAGTCCGATGTGGACAAGGAGCTCCTGAGGGCGGCCATCATCGCCGAACTGGACGCGATCAACCTCTATGAGCAGATGGCGAACCTGACCTCGGACAAGGCCCTGAAAGCCATTTTCCTCGATGTGGCCCGGGAGGAAAAAACCCATGTGGGCGAATTCCAGGCCCTGCTCCTGCAACACGACAAAGAACAGCAGGCCGAACTGGAAAAGGGCCGCAAAGAGGTGGAGGAGCTGCTCAAATAAGAGTTTCTTTTACGGACAATCTCTAAGTATCCTACCGGCGGCATGGTTCTGCCGAGCGCTTGGCGGCGGGAGGGGTCTCCGCGGTTACGGCCGTTCCAGGCGCAGAATGCGGCCGTCGGTTTCATCAAGCAGATAGAGCTTCCCATCCGGCCCCTGACGGACATCGCGGATGCGGTGGCCGATCTCCGCAAGCAACCGCTCTTCCCGCAGCACCCTGTCGCCGTCCAATTCCAACCTCACCAGCATGCTGCCCCGCAACGCCCCGACAAAGAGACTCCCCCGCCATTGCGGGATCGCCCCCCCGGTATAAAAGGCCATGCCCGAAGGGGCGATGGACGGGGTCCAGACATGGAGGGGCGGGGTCACGTCCGCGCGCTCGCTCCCCTCGCCGATACGGAGGCCGGTCACGTATTCCCGGCCGTGGGTGATCACCGGCCAGCCGTAATTGCGGCCGGGCAGGATGATATTGACCTCGTCGCCTCCCTGGGGGCCGTGTTCGTGGGTCCAGAGCCGGCCGGTTTCCGGATGGAGCGCGGCGCCCTGCACATTGCGGTGGCCGTAGGACCAGATCTCCGGCCGGGCCTTTTCCCGGTTGCCAAACGGATTGTCGCTGGGGATCGTGCCATTGGGCCGGATGCGGACGATCTTGCCCAGATGGCTGCCCAGATCCTGGGCCCGATCCCGATGAAAAAAGCGCTCGCCCAGGGTGACGAACAGGTTGCCCTGGCGGTCGAAAACCAGCCGGGAGCCCCAGTGACTGCTGCCGGGAGGGGCTTCGTTCTGGGCAAAAATCCGGGTGACTTCGGTCAGGCGCAGGCCGTCCGCATCCAGCCGGGCCCGGGCCACCGCGGTGCGGGCGCCGCCCAGGATCGGCTCGGCGTAGGAAAAATAAATCAGATTATCATGGGCAAAACCAGGGCCGAGCACCACATCCAGCAGGCCGCCCTGCCCCTCGGCCTGGACCTTGGGCAGACCGGCCAATGGCCCGGAAAGCCGTCCGTCCGGAAAGACTATCCGCAGCCGGCCGGGCCGCTCCGTCACCAGCATCCGGCCATCGGGGAGAAAAGCCAGGGACCAGGGAACCTCCAGGCCGTGGGCCACCTCCACCACCCGGATGGGGCCGGCTTCGCTGCCCACCGTGACGGCGGCCTCCTCGGCCCCGCCCCCGCAGGCAAACAGGGCCAGCACCGCCC
>DASWIU010000215.1:0-5349 GCA_036397515.1 Desulfurivibrionaceae bacterium
CGTTTCTGGCTTAAGCCCGAAAGAGGCCGACAAAAGAGAAAATTGCCCCGTTCTTTTAGCGAAAGGTCTCCGGCGTTATAATTCCATGCTGGTTAAGGGCAGAGCGGATGACTGGTTCGGAAAAATCCCGAGCTGCCGCCCCCGCGCCAGAAATTCCCGCACCGCCCCAACCCCTTCCGCGCCCAGATCAAGAGAAAACTGGTTCACATAAAGCCCGATGTGATCCCGGATGACCTTGTCGTCAAGCTCCTGGGCATGCTGCCGGATATAGTCCATACCCGCCTCCGGACCGGCAAAGGCGGAGGAAACGCTGGCCCGGATACAGCGGTCGATGGCCTGGATCTTCTCCTTGCCCAAGGAGCGCTTTGCCGCGATGCCGCCCAGCGGAATGGGAAAGCCGGTCTCCTGCTCCCACCAGACGCCGAGATCCTGGAGCAGCAGCAGGCCATGCGCCTGAAAGGTGAACCGGCTCTCGTGAATGATCACCCCGGCATCGACCTCGCCTGCCACAATGGCCGGCATGATCCGGTCAAAACGCATCACCTTGGTCGTCAGAGGGACCGGGGAATACATCCGCAGCAGCAGGGCCGCCGTGGTGTACCGGCCTGGAATGGCGATGGTCAGCCGGGGCAGTGTTGACGGGGCAAAATTTTCCCGGGCAACCAGCAACGGGCCGCAGCCGCGGCCAAGAGCGCTTCCGGCCATGAGCAGGACATATTGATCCAGGACATGCCCCAAGGCGTGAAACGAAAGCTTGGTGACGTCAAGCCGGCCGGCAAGCGCCCATTCATTCAGGGTTTCGACATCGGCCAGCGCCGCGTCCCCAAAGGCCGGAGAGCTTCCGCATGCCTGCCCATGCATTAGGGCATGAAAAATAAAGGTATCGTTGGGACAGGGGGAGAAACCCAGAGAGAGCTTGTTTTTTCCGGAAAGAAGTGGCACGGATTTTGGCCTGATTCAGCGGAGGACGAGATGATCGACAAGCAGGGAAACAGCCTGCCCACATTTTTGCACGGCAGCGGCAAGCTGCCAGCTCGCCAGGTTGCGATCCTCCACCATGTTGCTGACGCAGCGCACCGCAAGACAGGGGACGGCAAATTCCTCGCAGACCCTGGCCACAGCGCCGCCTTCCATGTTCTCGCAGAGGCCGTTATGGGCAGCGTGCAACATGGCGCCACGCTTGGCTGTGGCAGTGGCCCCATTGACGGTGACGAAGGCGCCTTTTTTACAACTGCAATCGTGCTTCCCCAGGATTTCCCAAGCCTGGGCAAGATACTGCGGGTCCAGGGAAAAAACGGCTTTGCCTGCCAATTGCCCGCCCAAGGGCTCAACGGTTTCTGCATGGCGGATTCCGAAATCACCCAGAACCTCGCTCTCGGCCAGGCAGATATCGAGCAGACCCGCGCCGGAACCGGCATAGCCCCCGGCCACGCCGAAATTGAGGACCAGAGAGACATCACCCCTCCCCTCGCCCAGTCGCCGGGTAAGACGAACCGCTGTTTCAAGCACCCCCACGCCCGCAACAAAAAGCGCATGCGGCTGGCCGGTCTTTTTTTCGGCCAGGGGCAAGGCTTCCATCTCTGTGGCGGCAACAAGGAGAATCATGGCTGTTTACAGAGCAAAAAAGGATATAACCCGGCGGCAAGGGAACCGATGGCGTCCAGGCAGGACGGGCCGGAACAGCTCCCGAGAGGGACGTTATCCACGATACGGATGTTGCGCTTCCTCGACATGCATCACCTGCTTGATCTGATTGCCCTTGTCGAGCACCACGATCCTGGGCTTGTATCCGGCCAGCTCCTCCGGGCTATACAAGGCATAGCTGACAATGATAATCAGATCGCCGACCATCCCCTTGCGGGCCGCCGCACCGTTGAGGCCGATCATCCCGGAACCTGCCTTCCCTTCGATCAGATAGGTGTCAAACCGCTCGCCGTTGTTGATATTATAGATATTCACCCGCTCATAAGGATACAACCCAACCGCATCCATCAGATTTCTGTCCACCGACAGGCTGCCCTCATAGTGGAGATCAGCCTCGATCACCGTGGCCCGGTGAATCTTTGATTTTAACATGTACTGTAACATCGTCGCTCTCTCAGTCGTCAAAAAGATTATCGTTGTCGATCAAGCGTGTCGCCCCGACTTTTATGGCCAGGGCCAACACCGCGCCTTTTTGCAACACGGCTTGCGGCTGCAAAGTCGCCTGATCAACAAGGCTTACATACTCAACGGTTACCGCCTCCTGCGCCAACAGCTCCTCCACCTCTCGTAGCAGCACTGTTGTCTCAACCAGCCCGGCACGCACCCGTCTTCTCGCATGGCCGATGGCCCGGAAAAGACAGAGAGCCGCCTGCCGCTCCGGGACAGAAAGATAAACATTCCTGGAGCTCATGGCCAGGCCGTCCGCTTCCCGGACGATGGGATGGCCGATAATCTCCACATCCCAGTTGAGATCCGCCACCATTCTTTCTATCACCGCCAGCTGCTGAAAATCCTTTCTGCCGAAAACAGCGCAATGCGGCTTGATGAGGTGGAAAAGCTTGGCGACCACCGTGGTCACGCCGGCAAAATGGCCCGGACGGCTTGCGCCGCAGAGAACGTCCGTCAAGCCCGAGACAATCACGCGGGTGCTGGCCTCCGGGGGATACATCTCGTGGGGTTCGGGGGCAAAAAGGATATCCACCCCTTCGGTTTGCGCCAGCTGACAATCCCGGGAAAAGTCGCGGGGATAGCGGCCAAGGTCTTCGTTGGCCCCAAACTGAATCGGGTTGACAAACAGACTCACCACCGTGCGCTCGGCCTTCTCTCCGGCCTTGCGCATCAAGCGCAGATGCCCCTCATGAAAAAAACCCATGGTGGGCACCAGCCCGATGGTCTGTCCGGCGGCAAGCGTCCTGTTTGCCCAGGCCTTCATCTCGGCGGGCGTACGGATGATCTCCATGGCGTGCTCTGTACCGTGTCTGGTTTTCCAGGGTTATGCTGCGGAAACCAGCAACTCAGAGCCGGTCCAACTTGGCCTGCACCTTTTCCTTGACCGCAGGAGAAACGGTTTCCTCGGCCAGCACCTTGCCGTACATCTCTTTTGCCTGGGGCACGGCCTTCTGCAGCTCATAAATCCTGCCCATGGCCAGATAAGCCTCCCCGGCAAAGCCCTTGCTCTCCGTCAAATTCTGATAGGCGGCAAGGGCCTCGGGCAGGGCATGCTTATTTTCATAGGCCTGGGCCAGATTCAACTGCACCAAGGGAAAAACCGGGCTCGACTTGGCCAGATCGTCACGCACCCCAAGATAGATCCGGATGGCCTCATCATACTGCTGCACATCAAAGGCAAGATGCCCCAGCTCAACCTGTGCCCACATGGCAGAGCCGGTCCGCCCGTATTCATCAACAACCTTCCGCAGAAGCGTCTTGCGCTGCTCAACCGCACCCTGGCCAACCGCCTCGGCCAGCAGGGCTGCGGCCCGATCATTTTGCCTGGCCAGGTAATAGCTGAGAGAGGACCAACCCACAATTGCCAGCACACAGCACAGCAGGCCGACGATAATATTCCGCTTGTTGTCGCGGATAAACCGGATTGCCTTGGGAGGCAGGTTGAGCTCTTCGAGCAATCCGTGTTTCTGTAAAGGCTTGTTCAGTATCTCTTGTTGAAAATAGGTGTTTTGTTCAGACATGCTTCAACCCTCGCCGTTACGCTGCTTGCGTTTTTCCCCTGAAACAACGAAATTTGGCGACACTATACCTTTTCCGCCCGAAAAAAGCATCCGTCATTTTACATTGCTGTTCGCTGCAGTCAGCCGTGCGGATCCGGCAGCAGCCCACAACCACGGAACAAAATACTTGTCCCTGCCATGCCGGTCATGCTAGGTAATGAACATGCACAGCATGACCAGCGACCAGATCCAAACAGTCAGCGAGCTTACCCAGTCGATCCGGGGGGTGCTTGAGGTTTCCTTTCCTTTTGTGACCGTGGCGGGCGAGATCTCCAACCTGCGCTGTCCCCACTCCGGCCATCTCTATTTCACCCTCAAGGATGAATCAGCCCAGATAAAGGCGGTGCTGTTCAAGCCCCAGCAGCGTTATCTCGCCTGCACCCCCGAAGACGGCATGGAGGTGGTCTGCCGGGGGAGGATTTCGCTGTATGAGGCCCGCGGCGAATACCAGCTTATCGTGGATGCCCTTGCGGCAAAAGGCACCGGGGCATTGCAGCTTGCCTTCGACCTGCTCAAGCGCAAATTGGCCGCCGAAGGCCTTTTTGCCGGGGAACGCAAAAGACCCCTGCCGCTGCTGCCGGAACGAATAGCCCTCATCACCTCGCCAAGCGGCGCGGCGGTGCATGATTTCCTCACCATGGCCCAAAAAAGATGTGCCGCGGTGCCCGTGGAGATTATCCCGGTCCGGGTGCAGGGGGCCGGGGCCATGGAAGATATCATCGAGGCCATCGCCCTCTGCAACGAAAGAGGGCGAAATGACGTGATCGTCCTCTGCCGGGGCGGCGGCTCCCTGGAAGATCTGTGGACCTTTAACGAGGAAAAACTTGCCCGGGCCATTGCCGATTCAGGCATCCCCATTGTCTCGGCCATCGGCCATGAGATTGACTTCACCATCGCCGATCTGGTCGCGGACTTCCGGGCGCCAACCCCAACCGCCGCAGCCGAGGCGGTGGTTCCCAACCGCGCCCAACTGGAGGCCCAGCTAGACAATCTCCGCAACCGGCTGGCAAGAACGGTTATGGACAGGCTGGCAGTTTCCCGCCGCACCATCGAGACCCACCAAAGAATACTGGGCGATCCCACCTCCCTGCTTGACCAGTTCCGCCTCACCACAGACCATGCGTTGGCCTCTCTGCAATTCGCCTTTTCCCGTGCCATCCATCAGCGCCAGCTCGCGCTGGCCGGACTCAGTCAAACTCTGGCCCGCCATACCCCGCAACAGCGCCTCGAATATCGTCGGCAGGAGGTCCATGAACTGCGCAGGCGCTTAGGCCAGGCCATGCTTCGTCAACAGGAACACAAGCGCGCGGCCCTTGGAACAACCGCGAGCCTCCTTCATGCCATCAGTCCCTTGGCGGTTCTTGGCAGAGGATACAGCATTGTCCGGCAGAAAAATGGAGAGGTCGTTCGGAACTACACAGAGGTAGATGTGGGGGAAGACCTCAGCATCACCCTGGCCCAGGGAAGGATTGACTGCGAGGTGAAAAAAATACTCCCGCCCGGATGATTCTGCCTGTGAGCTAGCGGAGTCAATAGTTGTTAATTTTGCAGTAGTGTCCCAACGTTGATCGCCTTTACAGCGCCAACACTTTGTAATAACGTAGAAAATGAGACAAAATGTCATTTAACGACTTGA
>DASWIU010000216.1:0-2395 GCA_036397515.1 Desulfurivibrionaceae bacterium
CAACTCCGGCCAGCAACTTCCTCGCGACTGTACTCATTTTCTCTCTCCTTTTTTATTAAGTTATCAACTTTACCCGCAACGGTCCAAAGCACGTCTTCTGTGTATTTAAGTGTATCCAAATTCCATGCCACCACTCCAGAAAAAACATATTCGTAATATAACTCACTAAAATCACACACATTACACTCAATCCTGGAACTCAACAAAAATTACATTTTTGCTCTATCCGCCATCTTCATACCGACAAATTTGTACAACAATGTGACCCTGCCGAACCCGGACACCCATTGCTCTTTTACTGGCAACCGCCGCCGGACCCCGCGCACACCCCCTTGGTGCAGGGCTGTTTCCTGGCCTTCAGTGCGCCCGGATTGCCGCCCGCAAAGATGGTCTTCAGACCGTCGGCAATAAAGCCGCCCATCTCCACCGGCCGAATCCCTGATTTCAGCAGGATCTCCCTGGGCGTCTCGCCCACCCCGCTCACCAGCACGGCCCGGCAATCATTGAGGCTCCGGGCCAGGGAGGTCCAACGCTGCAGGCCGCCGCCTCCCTTGGGCGCCTCCCGCTCCTCGACCAGAACGAAGGCATCATCCTTTTTTGCGTAGATTTGAAAACGGTCGGCCTCGCCCAGATGCTGATTCACCAGGATGCCCTCCATGGTCGCCACCGCGACATAGGGCCGATCCTCGACGGGCAGCGGCGGCAACTGGGCGCAGGCAGACAGGCAGCCGCGCATCTCCTCGGTCCGATCCTGGTCGAGCAGCCCCACCGCATCGGCCCGGCACCGGGTGCAATGGCGCATCTGGGGCAGGAACTTCTCCGCCTCGCCGCGCACCACTCCGATCTCCTCCTTGGACGGCTCGCGGATCGTGCCGAAGGGGGTGCCGACATTGGGGAACATGGCCATGCAGTTGAAGAGATCCGCGCCCAGTTCCCGCATGGCCTCCGCAACCTTGAGGATATGCTGGTCGTTGATCCCCGGAATCAGGATGGAGTTGATCTTCACCGTGATCCCGTGCGCCTTGAGGGCCTTGACCGCTGCCAGCTGGCGAGAGAGCAGCAGTTCCGCCGCCTGGCGACCCTGAAAAGCGACCTTGCCGTCCCGCACCCAACTGTAAATCTTGGCCCCCACCTCCGGGTCCACGGCATTGATGGTGATGGTCACATGGGAGACATTGAGCTTTGCCAGCTCCGGGATATAGGGGCCGATGGCCAGGCCGTTGCTGGCCAGGCACAGGATCATCTGCGGGTAATGCTTGTTGATCAACCGCATGGTCTCCATGGTCGCCTCTCCATTGGCAAAGGGATCGCCGGGTCCGGCAATGCCGGCCACGGTGATGCGGGGCTCTTTTTCCAGAACCTTGCCCATGTAGACCAGGGCCTGCTCCGGGCTCAGGATCGTGCTGGTCACCCCGGGCCGCGACTCGTTGACGCAGTCGTACTTGCGGTCGCAGTAATTGCATTTGATGTTGCAGTTCGGCGCCACCGGCAGATGGACGCGGCCGGCCTGCCCTTTCATGGCCGGGTTGAAACAGGGGTGCTTGCTCAGGTCTTTGTGGATCTCAGTCATGATTCTCTCTCCCTTATGTCTCTAGATTAATTCTCTAGCAAAAGTATCGTGTTGTCATTCCCGCGCAGGCGGGAATCCAGTTCTTTGTAAATCCAAGGCGTTGTGGATTCCCGCCTGCGCGGGAATGACGGAAATGACCGACACGTCCAGCCTTTTTCCTTCGCATATTATGGACTCAGAACAACAGCCCTTCGATAGGGCTCTCCTGAGCGCAGTCGAAGGGCTCAGGGCGAACGGAGATACTTAGCGAATTGATATTCCGTTCGTGCTGAGCCTGTCGAAGCACCGTTTTGAAGCAAATTCCGAATTACCAATCCATCACATATAGCTGTAGCCGACCTCGGAGCTATCCTGCTTTGCCATGATCAGGGCATTAGCGATCCGATCGAAAAGCTGCTGCGCCCCATGGTAACCGATATGCAGGAGCCGCTGGCCCCCGACTCGGTCGTGGATGGGAAAACCAACGCGGATGAGCGGGAGGCCCAAGCCCCGCGCCAAGGCATAGCCCTTGCTGTGGCCGAGGAAGAAATCCGGCTTCAGCTCCGCGGCCAATTCGCCGATCTCGTAAAAATCCATGCCCTCGTGTATCCGGGGCATCTCCACCCCAAAGCCTTCCACCGCCTTTTCGATGGCCTTGACAAAGCCACCGCTGGTGCCGCCCGAGGCGCACACCACCGGCTGCACCCCGATCTCGGCAAGAAAAGAGGTCAGGCCGATAACCAGATCCTCTTCGCCGTAGACCACGGCCCGTTTGCCGAACACGTACTTATGGCCGTCCACCAGGCTGTCCACCAGGCGACCCCTTGCCATGGCGTATTTCTCCGG
>DASWIU010000217.1:0-4024 GCA_036397515.1 Desulfurivibrionaceae bacterium
ACGCGGGAACTGTTTGAGGGCGAAGCCCGAGTTTTTCCGCGTCCCGCCCTCGGCGAGAAGTAAGGGAAGCCCGCAGGGCCAGGACTGGCTGGGGTGCCTTTTTCTTGTTTCTTCTTTTGGGCACGCAAAAGAAGAAAGAGAGAATAACAGCAGAAAGGCCTCGCCACTTTCCCAGGAATTCCCGGATGAACCTTTTTTATCCAGCATCCCACAGCCTGGCAGGGGCCGCGGTTATTTCCCTTGACAGCGCTTTGCCTGTCATCCTAGCATTGAGGTAGGGGGTTGTTTGAAAAACCCTAATATTTCAAGATGGTGACGGCACGGCGAGGGTCTGCAAGGGTCTGCAAGGGAAAGATTCTTTTGTAACGGCGCCTCGGCCTCATACCGAGGCGCGCCGCTCCTTTCTTGTGTCTGCAGGGTGTTTCTATGGTCGAAGCGGTTTCCGGGCTGCACCAACATGTTTCCATCTCTCTGAGCCAGCTGCTGCAAAACGGTGAGATTGTCGCCATTGTCGATGATGACGCGGCAATCCGCGAGCCGCTTCGAATCTATTTTGAAGAGCACGGCCTGCCCGTGGCGGAATGCGCCTCGGCCGCGGAGCTCAAGCAGGTGATGGCCTCCCGGAATGTGGCCCTGGTCCTGCTTGACATCGGCCTCCCGGATACCGATGGCCTTTCGCTTTTGCCCCAGATCGTGGATCAATACCCCGATTCCGCCGTGGTCATGCTCACCGGCATCGCCGACCTGCGGGTGGCCCTGGACTGCATGCGCAAGGGGGCCACGGACTACCTCTCCAAGCCGGTGCGGTTTGAAGAGATATTCCACGTGGCGCGCAAGGCTCTGGAAAAGCGGCGGCTGATTTTTGAAAACCGCAAATACCAAGAGGAGCTGGAAGAGGCGCATTTCAGGATCCAGCTGCTGCACCAGTTGTCGCTGAAAATGAATACCGTCTATTTGAGCACCGTGGAGCTGGATCAGATCCTGCGGGCCGTGCTGGTGGGGATCACCTCCCGGGAGGGGTTGGGTTTCAACCGGGCTTTTTTGGCCATGTTCGACGACGACGGCCGCTTTTTACGGGGCAGAATGGCCATCGGCCCGAGTTCCCGGGAAGAGGCCGGGCGGGTTTGGGGGGAGATCGAGCGGCGGGAGCTCAACTTCTTGGAGATCGTCGACAATCTCAAGGAAACCAGCAAAACCCAGGATGCCGCGGTCAACACCATTGCCAGGGCCTTGGTGGTTTCGGCGGAAGACAGGGAGAACATCCTGATCAGTTCCGTGCTGGGCCGGCGGAGTTTCCGGGTTTCTCCGGCAAGCGGCTGGGTGCCGGTGCCCCTGGAGCGACGCAACGGCAATGGCGGCAAACGGAACAACGGGATCATGGTCCATGAGCGTCGGGAAAAAGCGGAGGAAATTGCTCCTGTTCTGGCTGTGCCCAGGGATCTCATCAATATCCTTGACGAGGATTCCTTTGTCGTGGTGCCGCTGTATTCTCCGGGCCGCGCCTTCGGGGTGATCATTGCCGATAATTACGTGACCCGGCGGGAGATCGAGGACAGCCACATCGGCGCCCTGGAGCTTTTTGCCAGCCAGGCCAGCCTGGCCATTGAGCAGAGCCGTCTGCACAACGAACGGCAGCGCAAGATCGTCGAGCTTGAGGCGGTGAACCAGGAGCTCGACCGGAGCAAGGATCTGCTGGTCGAGGCGGAGCGTTACTCCGCCCTGGGCCACATGGCGGCCCAATTGGTCCATATCATCAGAAACCCCATCACCTCCATCGGCGGGGTCTCCCGCATCCTGAGCAAAAAAAATACCGATCCCGAGTGGGCGAAATACCTCAATGTCATTATCCATGAAACAGAGCGGGTGGAGGCCACCCTGGAGGATCTTTTTGCCTTTGTCGGGGAGAACGAGATCCATAAGGAGGCGCTTTCCCTCTGCGAGGTGATCGAAAAAACCGCCCTCCTGCTCCAATCGAGCATGGTCAAGCATGGGGTGACCTGGGAGATGACTTGTCCGAGCCGGCAGCCGGTTATCCAGGGAGACCTGCACCAGATGCGGCAGATGTTTCTCCACCTGTTCAAGAACGCGGTGGAGGCCATGGCCGACGGCGGCAAATTGACCATTACCGTGGCGGTTGCCGAGGAGCAGGCCGTTGTCTCGATTGTCGACACCGGGCCTGGCATTCCCGAATCCTATCTGGACCAGGCCAAGGACCCGTTTTTTACCACGAAAACATACGGAACCGGCATGGGCTTGACCCTGGTGGAACGGATTGTCAGCGCCCACGGCGGCAGTTTTTCCCTCAAACCCCATCAAGGTGGCGGCTTGGAAGTCCGAGTGGTTCTGCCTCTTCAGTAATTTCTTTAAGGTACCCCCCTGGCTTTGCCGGGGTTTCAGACAGATTTGACCTTTGTGGCGGTCGTGTTTCAGGCTTTTACTATGACCGGAGTACTTTTTATAGCCCCCCTTTGTTAAAAGGGGAGGCGAAGAATGCGGTCGCCTTGAGCGGCTCACGGTTTTGGCGCCGGACAGGCGAGGCGGGGACGAGATGAAAATCGGAGGAGACCCCTTTGTTCTCAAGGGGATACAGCTGCCGGCTTCAGGACGGAGCGAGGGGGGAGACAAGCCGGCGGTGCCGGCCTCGTTGCTCTTCGGGCAGGGACAACTGCTCAAAGGAGAGGTGACCGGCCTCACCCAGGATGGCAAGGTTCTGCTTGATATCGGCGGCCGGATCGTCGAGGCGCGAAGCGAGGTGGCGCTGAAGATCGGCAGCTCCCTCTGGCTTGAGGTGCAGCAGACCGAGCCGCTCTGGCTGCGGGTGGCCGACAAAAAAGGGGCGGCCCAGGAATTTATTCGTCAGTACTATGCCGACCCTGCCGCCCTGGGCAAGGGGTTACGGGCCTTGCTTGGCTTGGCCTTTCTTGCCGAGTCGGAAAAGGGTTTGCAGGATCAGGCCGGGATGCTCCAGAATTTTGCCAATACCGCCTTGGGGTCGGAGGCCGATTCCGGCCGGATCATCCGTCTGCTGGCCATGCTGGGCAGCGGGGTAACCGCGGAAGACAAGGGCGCGGGTCAAGCCGGGTCGGGGCCGCAAAGGCTCCACGAACTGATCGCTCTCCTGGGTCGGGGCGGGGTTCTTGATAAGTCCAGCGCTGCTGCGATGCAGAAGCTCGGCCTGCTGCTGGAATTGCAGGCTGAACTCAATGGACTGCCCGCCTCGGCCCAGCAGTCGCAGTTTCTCCTCTTTCCTTGTCTTTTTGCCATGGGCGCCGGGGTAGGGCAATGGCTTTTCAGTCTGGACCGCGAGGAGGAGCAGGCGGCAGCCGGCGAGGAGCGGGGCTATACCCTTTCTTTTTTTCTGGAGATGAGCCGCTTGGGGGAGGTGCGGATCCAACTCCGGGTCAAGGGCCAGATCCTGCAAGGGGAATGCGTCGTAACCAGCGAATCGGTGCGGGAGCATCTGGCCCCGCAGCTCGGGGAGCTGGAGGGGTTGCTGGGCAAGCTCGGCTACGACACGGTCCGTTTTTCCTGCCGGGTGGCCAAGGGCAGCATGCTGGAATCATTGAAGAGCGGCCTTGAGACCGCAGCGCAACTGGACAGCGTTCGAATCGTGGACCTGAAGGCGTAGACGGCCGGGGCGTTATGCTTTTGGGCGGCGGTGGTCCGAATTGCCCCGGAGCCAGGAAGCAAGTGTGCCGAGCAAGCCGGTAAGGGCTGCCCCCAGCAAGGCTGCGTGCAGGGCGGTGAGGAAGGAGTCTGCATGCTCCGGCCGGAAGTCCCGCAGGTCAAGGCCGTTGGTAACTCCTCGGAAATACAGAGAGAAAATCAGGGCGGCCTGGGCAATGCCCAGGAGCATGCCCAGATTTCTGGCCGTGGCCAGCAGGGCTGCCGCAGCGCCGGCCTTGTCGGCCTCCACGTGGCTTAGGACCGAGGCGCTGTTTGGCGAGAGAAACAGGGCCTGGCCCAGGCCAAGCAGCAGCAATTGTCCGGCAATAACGAGCGGCGGGGTTGCGGCTCCAATCCC
>DASWIU010000218.1:0-8944 GCA_036397515.1 Desulfurivibrionaceae bacterium
CTGGTGAACGGCTTTCATCTGCGGGGGGAGCTTGAGGCCCTCGGCCAGGAGGAGGCTGCAGCCCTGTCGCCCATGGTCCCGGCCACCCTTGCCCTGCTGGAGGTCTACCCGCGCACCCGCGACGCGGACCGGAGCCTGCGCTACATCGTCCGGGCCGGCAGCTGTCTGGCCTCCATGATCGGGGAGGACATGCACCTGCACCATCTGGGCGCCGGGATCTTCGGCCTGCTCTGGTACGGGGCGGACATGGAGCAGGCCCGGCAGCTGGGCGAATCGCTTCTCTTGCGGCTGAAGCGGGAGAATTTCGTCACCGCCCATCTCGGCATCACCACGGTGACGCCCCACGACCCCGAGGAGAGCAACGCCCCGGAACAACTTCTGGCGCAGGCCTGGCAGGCCCTGCGCACCGCCCGGTTGCGGGGGCCATTCAGCCTTTGCGGCCATGTCACTGCCCAGGACATAGAGTCCCACCCCTTTCGCAAGACCCCGGAATCGGCGCTGCGGAAATTGCGCGCCCTGTACCGCGGCAAATCCCGATTTTCCCTGGTCTTGCTCCGCATGGATCAGGAGCCGGCCAGCAACCATTTTTCCAAGCGGCTCAGGACCCTGCTCGGCCAGGAGAAGGGACTGGTGCTCGTCAATCAGCGGGAGGCGTTTCTCTTCCTCGACGGGCTCGACGGCGAGGCGGCCCGGGCCTGGCTCAAGGATTTCCGCGGCAAGATGGAGGGTATCGGCGGCAGCTCCTTTTCCATGGGGGTGGCTACCTTCCCTTTTTATGATTTCAAGAAATCGGCCTTGCCCTTGAACTGCCGCAAGGCGTTGCAGCACGCAACCTTTTTCGGCCCGGATTCGCTGGCGGTTTTTGATGCGGTCAGCCTCAATATCAGCGGAGATGTCTATTACAACGAAGGCGATCTGGTCAAGGCCCTGGGAGAATACCGGCAAGGACTGCTTCTGGAGCCGGGCAACGTGAACACTCTGAACAGCATGGGGGTTGCCGGCATTCAACTCAATCGGCTCAAGGCGGCCCGGGCCTGTTTTCAAAAGGCACTCGGGGTTGAACCAGAAAATTTCATGGCCCTGTTCAATCTGGGCTTTATCTGTCTTGACGACAATCAGGCGCCAGAGGCTCTGGAGCTCTGGGAAAGGGCGCTGGCCGTGGACCGCGATTATCCCGATCTCTTGCAGCATCTTGGCATGCTCTACTGCCGGCAGGGCAGATACCTTGAGGCCCGTGAGGTCTTGGAACGTTGTGACAGGTTGATCAAAGAAAATCCCCAGCAGGGCGGCGAACCCATGGTGGTGGCGCGCTGGCTTGGCCGGGCCTATGAGGCCTTGGGGGAGAATGGCCTGGCCATGGCCGCCTATCAGCGGGCGGTCAGCGGTAATCCCAGGGATGCCGGTTCGCTGAGCAGGCTTGGCCGGCTGTATGCCTTGGAAAAACAGGGCCACGATATCGCCCTGGCTCTGTGCGGACAGGCGGTTGAGCTGGATGGGGGCAAGGGTGCCCACTGGTATCGGCTTGGCCTGGTGCAGGCCTTGACCCAGGACCAGGAAGGGGCAAGGCAGTCCCTGACGGAGTGCCTCCGGCTTGATCCGCGTCAGGCGGAAGCAGCGCTGTTGCTGGCTAGGATTTTTGAGCAGCAGGCCAAGCCCGGCCAGGCGAGAAAGCTCTATGCAAGGGTGTTGCGGTATTCCCCGGACTTTGCCCCGGCCCGGGCGGCATTGGCGGCTCTTTCTTGATGGCGCAGGGACTTTTGCGAGACCATCTTTACTGAACTGTAAGCGATTACAAGGTGCCACGGATGCGCGTGTCAATTGTCGGCAGCAGTGCCGACCAAGAGGGATGCGAAGTGTGCTAGTGCACATGAGCAGCCCGATGACAAAGCAGCTACGGCGCCCTGTGATCGCTTACGAGGAGATCGGATGATATGAGGGTGAACAAGGCCGGGATGGTGGTTGACGAGCGGCAGCAGTATTCGCTGGATAATTTCCAGGTGGGGGATTCCTGGCGGCTGTTTCGGATCCTGAGCGAGTTTGTCGAGGGCTTTGACACCCTGGCCAACATCGGCCGGCCCGCGGTGTCGATCTTCGGTTCCGCCCGGACCAGCCCGGACGACCGCTACTACAAGCTGGCCGAGCAGATCGCGCTGGAGCTGGCTACGGCCGGCTACGGGATCATCACCGGCGGCGGTCCGGGGATCATGGCCGCGGCCAACAAAGGCGCGGCAATTGCCGAGGGTCTTTCCATCGGGCTGAACATCAACCTGCCCTTTGAGCAGGAGCCCAACCCCTTCACCAATGTGCCCATGAACTTCAAGTATTTTTTCGTGCGCAAGGTGATGTTCATCAAGTATTCCATGGCCTTCATCGGGATGCCCGGAGGTTTTGGCACTCTGGACGAGCTGTTCGAATCGTTGACCCTGATCCAGACCAGGCGGGTGAAACGCTTCCCGGTCATTCTGGTGGGCTCTGATTTCTGGGGCGGTCTGGTGGACTGGATCAAGGAGAGGATGCTGGTCGAGGGGTACATCGGGGAAGACGACCTGCTCTATTTTCAGGTCATGGACGACCCGGCGGAGGTGGTGAAGTACATCAAGCGGACCGTGGTGCTGTAGCGGGGCTGCTGCTTGGGAAAATAAAAAAAAGGCCCTGCCGGATGTTGTCCGACAGGGCCTTTTTTTTATTTTCTGTAAGATCAGGCAGGGAGCATGCGCCCTGCCTATTTTACGTTAAGCGATCTCTTCCGTAACCGGATGGTCTTGGGGGTCACTTCCACCAGCTCGTCATCATTGATGTAGGCGATGCAGTCTTCCAGGCTCATCTGCACCGGCGGGACGAGAACCACATTTTCATCGGAACCGGAAGCGCGCATGTTGGTCAGCTTCTTGCCCTTGGCCGGATTGACCACCATGTCCTGGTTCCGGGCATTCTCGCCGATGATCTGGCCGGCATAGATCCTGTTGCCCGGGCCGAGGAACAACCGGCCGCGATCCTGCAGATTGAACAGGGCGTAGGCCACGGTGGTGCAGGTTTCCATGCTGATGAGCACCCCGTTGACCCGGTTGATGATGTCTCCGGCATAGGGGCCGTATTCGGCAAAAACGTAGTTCATCATGCCCAGCCCCTTGGTGGCGGTCATGAATTCCGAACGGTAGCCGAGCAGACCCCGGGTGGGGATCTTGTAGACCAGCCGGTTCATGCCGTTTGCCTGATGCATCTGCTGCATCTGGCCTCTCAGCATCCCCAGCCGTTCGATTACCGCCCCGGCGTACTGCTCGTCCACGTCAATGGTCAGTTCCTCGTAGGGCTCGAGGGTGACGCCGCCTTCCTCTTTCATGATGACCTGGGGGCGGGTAACCTGGAGCTCGAAACCCTCGCGGCGCATCTTTTCAATGAGGATGGAAAGATGCAGCTCGCCCCGGCCGGCAACCACATAGCCGACGCCTTCCGTCATGGGTTCGACCCGGAGGGCCACGTCGGCAAGGGTCTCTTTTCGAAGCCGCTCCTCCAAATGGCGGGAGGTGACGAATTTGCCTTCCAACCCGGCAAAAGGCGAGTCGTTGGGGATGAAATTCATCGAGATGGTCGGCGGATCGATCTCGATCAGGGGCATCGGCATGGGGTTGTCCGCATCGGTGAAGGTCACGCCCACGGTAACGTCGTCCATGCCTGCCACCGCCACCAGCTCGCCGACCCCGGCCGTATCGGTGGACACCTTTTTGTCGGATTCAAAGCGGAAGATCTTGGTGAGCCGGGCAGGGGTTACGCTGCCGTCGCGCTTGACCACGGCAATGGGTTTGTTGATGCTCAGGGTACCATTTGTCACCTTGCCGATGCCGAGCCGCCCCAGATAGGGGGAGTGGTCCAGGGAGCTGACCTGCATCTGCAGGGGCGCGTTCGGGTCGCCGGATGGCGGGGGTACGTGCGCGGCGATCAGCTCGGAGATCGGCACCATGTCGGTGGACTCGTCGGTGAGGTGATGCTTGGCGTAGCCCTGTTTGGCAGAGGCATAGACAACCGGAAAATCCAGAAGGTGGTCCGGGGCCTCCAGCTTGACAAAGAGGTCGAAAACTTGGTCAACCACCCACTCGCAGCGGGCGGCGGGTTTGTCGATCTTGTTGATTACCACGATGATGCGCAACCCTGCGGCCAGCGCCTTTTTCAAAACAAAATAGGTCTGGGGCATGGGGCCTTCCTGGGCGTCAACCAAAAGAAGGCAGCCGTCCGCCATCCGCAGGACCCGTTCCACCTGGCCGCCGAAATCGGCGTGTCCTGGGGTATCAATGATGTTGATCCAGTAATCCTTAAAGCAATATGAGCCATTCTTGGCGGTGATGGTGATCCCGCGCTCTTTTTCCAGATCCATGGAGTCCATGAGGCGTTCGGCTACTTCCTGATTTTCCCGGAACATGCCGCTTTGCTGGAAGAGTTGGTCGACCAGGGTGGTTTTCCCGTGGTCAACGTGGGCAATAATGGCGACGTTTCTGATTTTACTTTGATCCATAACTTTTTGACTTCCCATAAAGAAGGGTTCGTCCCCAGTTGGGGAAAAAAAGAGGCACCTTAAATGAAAGTCGGAGGAAAGGCAAGGAAAAACCAAAAAATCAGCAAGATAAAGAGATGGATCGGATCGCGGCCTGGCCTTGGCGGGAGAGGTGGTTTTTTTGGGAAAAAAGTCGGCTGGTGGTGAAATTTTGCCCCACCTTGCCCCACAAAAAAATATTTACACAGGGGAGATGGGGGCGATATCTCCTGTTGATACCGTATGTGGTATTGCTCTTTCTGTAGACATCTATATGTAGTGCTTTTCGCGGGAAAGAAGAGGGTGGGGAATATGTGGCCAAGCTTGTTTTTTCCTTGACACTGCTCCGTCCTTTTCACTATAAGAGAACATAAAGTGGTGCAAAGTGGGTAATTGGGGAGCAAGAAGGAGCTGCGTGTGGTTGAAGGGAGTGTGAAAAATCCAGTCTGTCGTTTCCGCAGTCGCTCCGAGCATGTCCTCGATGCGAAGGGCCGGCTGAATATTGCGACCCGGTTCCGCGAGTCCCTGCGCAGTCAGGGCGACGAGCGGCTCATGGTCATTCCCTGGCACAACTGTATCCGGGCCTACCCGCTGCCGCAGTGGGAGGAGCTGGAGCTGGCCCTCTTGGCCCAAGGCCAGAAAAGCCCGGAAACAGTCAAGCTGATCCGGTACATGATCGGCGGCGCCGAGGAATGCGCCCTGGACAAGCAGGGGAGAATCCTGCTTCCCGCGACCTTGCGGGAAGATTGCAGCATCAAAAAAGAAATCGTAGCCAACGGCATGATTACCTACTTTGAAATCTGGGACAAGGAGGTCTGGGAGGCGGAGAACAAGCCGACCGCCGAGAATTTCCAGAATTTCGAGCAGGTTCTCCAGGAATTGGGGCTGTTCTGATCCGGTATGCAGCCATCTCATCTCCCGGTCATGCTCGAGGAAGTGGTCACCTGTCTGGCCCCGAAGGATGGAGGTGTGTATGTTGACGGCAACCTGGGCCTGGGAGGCCATACGGAAAGAATTCTTGAGACCTGCGGCCCCACCGGTCAGGTTGTGGGGTTTGACTGGGATGCTGCGGCTCTGACCCTGGCGCAGGAACGGCTGGCCCGCTTTGCCGGCCGGGTCCGCTTTGTGCATGAAAATTTTACCTCGATAAAGGAGACCCTGATGGAGCTTGGCATTGGCACAATTGATGGCCTGCTGCTCGATCTGGGTCTTTCTTCTTTGCAGCTGGATGCCAGCGGCCGCGGTTTCAGCTTTAAAGGCAGCGAGCCGCTTGATATGCGGATGGACCAGCGCCAGACGACCACGGCCGCCCAGCTTATCAACGAGGCCTCCGAGGAAGAGCTGGCGGATATTTTTTTCTACTACGGCGAAGAGTACCAGGCGAGAAGGATTGCCCAGTGGATTGTCGAGGCGCGGCGGAAAGAGGAAATTGTTTCCACCGACCAGCTTGTCGCCCTGGTGGACCAGGCCATTCCCAAGCGGTTCCAGCCCAAGAAGATTCATGTGGCCACCAAGGTTTTTCAGGCCTTGCGCATTGCCGTGAACCGCGAACTTGACAGCCTGGAGCGGATTCTGGCCGATGGCGCCACCCTGCTCGCGCCCGGCGCCAGATTTTGTGTCATCTCCTTCCATTCCCTGGAGGATCGCCTGGTGAAACAGGCGTTCCGGGAAAACCCCCTGCTTGAGGTCATCACCCCGAAGCCCCTGACCCCTGGCCGTGCGGAATGCCTGCGCAATCCCAGGGCAAGAAGCGCCAAGCTGCGGGTTGCGGCAAGAGGAAGCACCTGAGATGCGGGATTACGCGAAAAAATATTCCGGGGGGAGCGGCAACCGGCAAAAGGTCGCGGGCAAACGGGCCGGCGGCTCGAATGGGGAGCAGCCGTTCCGGATTATTGGGGTAATAACGATTGTCGCCCTGCTGCTGGGAGTCGCCGGCAGCCTCTGGTTCGGCGCGGCTTTGCGGGACGGACTCGGCAGGCTTGACAAGGGCAAGCAGGAAAAAGCCGAACTCGCCGCCGCCAATGCGGCGCTCTCCGCGGAAAAAGAAGCGCTGCTGCAACGGGAAAAAATCGAAGCCGCGGCAGGGGGGCTGGGATTGTTCCCGCCTTCCGAAAAGCAGATGAGAAGGCCATAGGGCTCGGCATGAAGAGGCGGGCAATCGAGGGAAGAGACCGTCGCCCGGCCCTGGTGGGCGGATTTTTTTTGCTGCTGGCGATAGTGTTTGCGGTGGTGGCCATCAGAAGTCAGTTTTTTGGGGACAACGGCGAGCAGCCCCAGAGCGACGGGCAAAAAGAGGAACAGGTCAGCGCCGTGGCCGGCGGGGGCCGGAGAAATATTTATGACCGGAACTTCATGGAGCTGGCAGTGAGCTTTCAAAGGAGTTCCCTCTATGCCAGGCCCTTGGAGCTTGAGGCGCCCGAAGAAGTTGCCCGGGAGGTCGCAAAAATTCTCGCCCTGGATGAGAAAAATATTCTTTCAGCCCTGAAGGGGGAAAGAAGTTTTGCCTGGCTCGGCCGGGATCTTTCCCGGGAAAAAGCAGTGAAAATTGCCGACCTCAACCTGAAAGGGGTCTACCGCATCAACCAAGTGCAGAGGTTTTATCCGGGGAACCAGCTCGGCGCCCATGTCCTTGGTTTTATAAAGGATGAGCAGGGGTTGGCCGGAGTCGAGTTTTACTATGACAGTGTGCTGCGGGGCGGCGGGGTGTACGACCCCAGACTGGCCGCGGCCGGGGTGAGCAGGAAAATAGCCGAGGGGAGCGACAGCGCCAGCCTTATCCTGACCATTGATATCCATCTGCAGAACATTTTGGAACAAAGGCTGAAGGCCCTTGTCGGCAGCACGGGGGCCAAAGGCGGGGTGGCTGTGCTCATGGCCCCGGATACCGGGGAGATCATCGGCTTGGCCAGTCTGCCGGATTATGACCCCAATCGATTTTGGGAATTCAGCGCCGAGGCGCGTCGGAACCGGGCTGTTGAGGATATCCTTGATCTTGGCGCCATGGACCGGTTGTTTCGGGCGGCGGCGGTCATGGATAACAGGATTGCCCAGGAAAAAAGCGGGGTGCCGGCAAGCGAAGCAACCCCGGTGGCGGATCAGGAGCCGGAAGCGGTTCAAAAGGCTCCCTGGAATCCGGTGCGGGAGGGCAGGTATATTTCCCCGGAGGGGGTTGGCCTTGAACAGACCATGGTGGGCCGCGACGAGTTCAACGCCTTTTCCGACAAAATCGGCCTGACCGTCAAGGGGGAGGTGGATTTGCCCGAGGCGCTGTTTGTCGGAAAGGAGGTGCCTGTCGGCCCGGCGGATAAGACCGTCGTGATTCCGTTGGAAAATCCCTCGGAATCACCACAGGCCATGGTTCCGCGCGCTGAAAAAGATTTTGTTTCGACAGCAACCCCTCTGGCGTTGCTGTCGGCTTTTTGTCGGCTGTTCAACGGCGGTCAGGTGATGACCCCACATGTCCTCCGTGCTGTCTGGCAGGATGAGCAGGTATGGGATGTGCCGGTCCGGCAGGGAATCGGGGAGTTTGCCGTGCGGCCCGAGGTAAGTGCCGGCATGCGCAGTGAAATAAAAAAAGCGGCTGGGGCCGGCCGGACGAGTTTTGTCATCGAATCGCTGCTGCAAAAAAATCTTGCTCCGCGGAATCAGGCGCAGCCGGAAGAAGAGGGCGGCGAAAATACGGCTCCGGCCCAGCCGGTAATGGAGAGTATTCTTCTGGGCATGGCCCCGTTGGATCGTCCTGAAATAGCCATGATTGTGGTGCTTGAAGATGCGCATATCGACCCGTCGGCCAAGTCGCCGGTTCGGGATCTTGCCGAAGAGATGATGCCGCGGGCCAGAACCGCTCTCCAGAACAAGGCGAAGCCCCCCACCGCCAGGGAGTTGGCGGTCCGGGAAACAGGCTATTACAAGAAAATGGAAATGATTCAAGCCAAATCCACCCTGCCCGCCGTTTTGGTCCAAGGGCCGCAGGGGCTCGTCATGCCCGATGTGCGGGGGTTGAGCGGACGCAAGGCGATGCAGGTTCTGCAACCGTATGGGGTGCGGTTGCAGATCATCGGCTCGGGGCAGGTGGTAAGCCAGTATCCCTTGGCCGGGACAGCTTTGCGGGGCGTTGAACAAAGTGTGCTGCACCTGAAAACGATGCAATAAGGGAAGAAGCCGGGTACTGGACATGGGAAAAAACAACCGCCGTGCCGCGGTATCTTTACGGGAAATGGCCGAGGAGATGGGAATCGTGAACCTGGAAAGGCTACAGGACAAAACGATACGCAGCATCACCGCCGACTCCCGCCAGGCAGGCCCGGGTTCGTTGTTTGTTGCCATCCCCGGGCTGACCGTGGATGGTCATGATTATCTGGAGGCGGCCGTAAAAAAAGGGTGCGCCGCCGTGTTGGTGGGCAAGGGGCGCTGCCGGGG
>DASWIU010000219.1:0-11927 GCA_036397515.1 Desulfurivibrionaceae bacterium
GCGCAGCTGGAGGATATCGTTTTGCAGCACCGCCAGCATGGTCCGCGGCGCGACGTGGGCGGTGTACTGCTCCCCCGCCTCCACATAGGCAACCGAACCTTCCAGAACCTCCTGAAAATCCCGGGCCATGGAACCCATGGAAGCGAGGAGCGGATGGCCGATCTCCAGATAGAGGTCGGCCTCATCCTGACCGGCAGGCAAACGGGCCAGGGCACGGTGGGCCTCGGCCTGGGAGCGGATGTCGGCAAAGTAGCCTTCCGCCGGGGAGAAAAGATGGAAATGGACCGGCAGGATCCGCGCCAGTTCCCCCATGATGGAGAGGTAGACCGTGGGCAGGGTGTCGATGCCAAACAGGGAGACCCTGGCCGGCAGGAGGTGGGGAAAGGGGATGACGCCCGCGGCCAGCGCCTGCCTGGCTTTCAGCAGCAGCCGGGCCGGGGAGCAGCAACCCAGCTGCGCCACCAGTTGCCGCCAGAGCTTGGGCTGCCAGGGATCCTCCGCCAAATCATGGCCAAAGACCCGGTTCTCCCCTTCCTCCCAGGCCAGGATCATCTCGGGCCGGTAGACCGCGTATTGATCAAAGAGATGGGCGATCTGCCTGGCCAGCTGGAGCTTCTTGCTCAAGGGGCCGTCGGCGAGGTAGGAGGTGAGGGGGAAAAAATCGGAATCGCGGCGGCAGTCATCCAGCAGAGCGCAGATCACAAAGGCCAGCCGTTCCCGGCTGTACTGCCGCACTTGGTCGCCCTCTTCACCGAGGGTTGCCCGCAGTACCCGCTGGACAAATTGCCGGGGATGGGGGAAATCGGGATTGGCCCACACCCCGAACCGGCCGGAAAGCTGCATGGCAAGCCAGGTGGCCATGCCCTTGCTCTGCACGATGATGCATTCGGGCGCAAGCGGCGAGGCAAGCGGCTCTTGCAGGACACCGGCCAGGGAGTCCAGCAGGGCCTCAACCCGGTTGGCCCGGTAGATATGCATGGCGCTCTTCATGATCTTAGTCGGCACGATACGGAAAAACTACGACAGAGGAGGACACACCGAAGGTTGTCTGAAAAAAACCGGCCCACGCCAGAGAGAAGATCAGGCCGCCAGACGCCGGAGACAGTCCTGCAACCGGGTGACCAGCTGGCCGAGTTCGGGCTTGGAAATCTGATCGTCCGCGCCCACGGCATTTCCTTTGTGGCGGGCGGTATCGTTGATCAACGAAGAAAAAAGCATGACGGGAATGCCGTCGTACCCGCTGTTTTCCTTGATCCGCTTGCAGAAATTATGTCCGTCCATCCGCGGCATTTCTATATCGCTGATCACGGCCAGCACTTTGTCGTGCAGGGTGCCGTTGATTCTCAGCCTTTCCAGATACTCCCAGGCATCCTGCCCGTCCGAGTGGGCGACAACCCGGTATCCCGCCTTTTCCAGGGTTTTTCGAATCTGATCCTGAATAACCCGCGAATCATCGGCAATGACCACGGCCTTGTCGGCCTGATCCGCATCGGGGCGCTCCAAAATGGAGTGGGCTTCGGAATCAATAACCATGCTGGGGTCGATGGTGGCGATGATGCTCTCGAAATCGACCATCTGGATGATATTGCCGTCCACCAGGCACACCCCGGTGAGGCTGCTGTAATGGGAGATGATGGGCGGCGGCGGCAGGATCTTCGTCCAGCTGACCCGGTAGACCTTGTCCACTCCGTGGGCGATAAAGCCGAAAAACTTGCCGTTGATCTCGGTGACGATGACCACCCATTTGGCCCTTGCCTCCGGGGAGAGGTCCGGCGCATAGCCGAACCATTCACAGAGATCGATCAGGGGGATGGTCCGGTCCCGCAGCAGAAAAACGCCTTTCATGGAGGGCACGCTTTCCGGAATCTCGGTGAGGGTTTCCGGCATGGCCACCAGCTCGCGGACCTTGGCGGCATTGATGCCGTAGGCCGTTCTGCTGATGGCGTCGGTGGTCTGGTCATGCCATTGGAGAAAAAGGGTGATGATCTCCAGCTCGTTTGTCCCGGATTGCAGAAGGATGTCGGTCTTGTAACCAGCGGCTTGGCTCATGTAAGGCTCCGTGTGTCAGGATGCTGCCCAGGACAAATGATATCGTCTACAATTATAGGAAAGCGGGAAATTACTCAACTAAATAATCAAGCGCGGCAGAGGGCGGGGAGGCTCCGGGCAAGTCCCTACCCCCGGTGTTTTTGCAGAACCTCGGCCATGATCTGAAACAGATTCCTGGCCTGGATGGGTTTAACGCAATAATCATCCATCCCGGCGGTCAGGCATTGTTCCTTGTAACCCTGCATGGCATGGGCGGTGAGGGCGATGATCGGGATATGGCCGCCGCTGTTTATTTCCAGCGAGCGGATCAGGCCGGTGGCGGCAAAGCCATCCATTTCCGGCATCTGAATATCCATGAGAATGAGATCGAAAGGTTCCCGCTCAAAGGCGGCCACCGCCTCCTTGCCATTGTTGGCGACCCGCACGGTATGGCCTTTTTTCTCAAGCATCCGCACGGCCAGCCGCTGATTGACCGGATTGTCCTCCGCCACCAGAATGGTCAGCGGCGGCAGGGCATCGTCGCCCTCCCCCCAGGGAAGCCTGGATTGCCGCGACTCTTCCTCCGTGTTCAAGGCCACCCCGTTCATCCTGGCCAACACCCGGACCAGCCGCTCCAGCTTGATCGGTTTGGGCAAAAGATATTCGCCGAGATCCGCCCCCCACTGCCCCCCGTTTTCCCGCTGGTCAACCGCATTCAGCATCAGGGCCACCGGGGTTTTCTCCCCTGCCTGTTCCCGCAATGCCCGGGCCAGGCCCCAGCCGTCCAGGCCGCCCATCTCCGCCTCGGCCAGGACACAATCAAAGGGGTGCCCCGTTGCCCGCTCCTCGTTGCACAGGGCCAAGGCCCCGGTCCCGCTTTCCGCCGTATACACCGCCAGCCGCAGCTCGGCAAGCATGGTGGCGAACAACTGCCTGCACGCCTCGTCCTCGGCAACCAGCAGAACCCTTTTGCCCTGCAAGGCCTCCATGATCCCGGCCCAGGGGTTGGCAGCCGTCCCGGGCCCGCCGGGGGCCAGGGGCAGCACAAACTGAAAATTACTGCCCCGGCCGGGCTCGCTTTCCACCCGCAAGGTGCCTTGCATCATCTCCACCAGCTGCTTGCAGATGGTAAGCCCCAGGCCGGTGCCGCCGTATTGCCGGGTATAGGAGCCGTCCAGCTGGGTAAAGGGCTGGAACAACCTCGCCTGCGCCTCCTCGGCTATGCCGATGCCGGTATCCTCGACCTCCACCCGGATCGGGAGGGTGCCCACCACAGCGGCAGCCACATCCCGAGCCCGGGTGACCTTGATGCTCACCGAGCCTTTGACGGTGAACTTGAGGGCATTGCCCACCAGGTTGGTGATCACCTGCCGCAGCCGGGTAGGGTCCCCCACCAGAACCTGGGGCAGATCAAGGGCGACATAGGCCAGGATATCCAGCCCCTTGGCATGGGCGGCATGGCCGAACATCTCCGTGATATCCTCGACCAGATCCCGCAGCCGGAACTCGATGGACTCCAGCTCCAGCTTGCCGGCCTCGATCTTGGAAAAATCAAGGATGTCGTTGATGATATGCAGCAGCGCCTCGGCCGAGGAATAGACGGTTTCGGCGTACTCGGTCTGCTCCTTGCTCAAGGTGGTGCTGAGCAGAAGCTGGGTCATGCCGATCACCCCGTTCATGGGGGTGCGGATCTCATGGCTCATATTGGCCAAAAACTCGCTTTTCAGATGGCTGGCCTGTTCGGCCTCCTGGCGGGCGGCTTCGAGTTCCCGATTGACCTCGACCAGATGTTCGGTGCGCTCCCTGACCCGCTGCTCCAGCACCTCTTGTTGGGCGAGAAGCTCCCGGCGCGAGACGCTCAGGTCGTCCACCATGGAGTTGAAGGTGTGGAACAAATCCCCGATTTCATCGCTCCGCTCGGCCTGAAGCTCGATCTTTTCCAGCTCGCCCTTGCCGACCCGCCGGCTGGAGGCAACCAACCGGGAAAGCGGATCGACAAAAAAACGTTTCAGGCCGAAAAACAGGATCAGGGAAAGCAGCAGGACAATACCCAGGGTGACGCAGAGGATGAGGAGCTGAAAATTTCGCCCGGCAGCCAAGAGATCCTTTTCCGGCAAGACCACGCCCAGCCAGAGATCCTCGGCTACTTGGCCGAGTTTGCAATAGGAGGGCTCGGAAAGCTCGCGGGAAAAGAGAAACTGCGTCTGGTTTTTCCGCAAGGCGTCCAGCAGGGCGGGAGGCAGGGCTTCCGGCAGGCTGTCTCCGCTGCCCCTGAAAAGAACCTCTCCCTTTCCGTTCACAAAAAACATCCGCCCGTTTGCGCCGATTTTTGTTTCCCGCACGGGCTGGGCCAGAAAATTCGGTTCGATGGTGAGAACGAGATAGCCTTTCAGCAACGGGTCCGAGAGAGCCCCCTGGGCAGCATCATTTTCATAAACCAGCTTTTTGGAGAAATAGACCACGGGCTTTTTGTTGTCCGCATTGACCGCCACCTGAAAAAAACTGTCCTCCCCGCTTTCGCGCAGACGCTTAAACCAGGCGGAACCGACCTCTTCCTCGGTGACATTGGCCACCTCTCCGTGGATAACCCGGGCGTCCTCATAACCGTCGGGCAGGAGCACCCGCATCTCGTAATACTCGGGATAGACCTCCATGTATCTGGCGAACTGGGTGAGGAGCGGATTCTGGAAAATGGCGTAGCGGGTCTGCTCGTCGGGAATCGACATATAGCTTTTGAGCAGGTCGGACCGGGAAAACAGCTCCAGATTGGCCCGGGAAATTTCCATGTAGGAAACGAGATTGTTTTGCACCTGGCCAAGGAGCGCATCCGCCTGAACAAAGGCGGTTTCCCGTGCATAGCTGGAGAGCCTGGCCGAAACAAACACGCCGATGCCCAGAAAAGGGATGGCGATGAGCGGCAGCAGAACCAGGCTGATTTTTGTCCGAAGTCTCATGGAAAAAATGAATCCTTGCAGGGATGAAGGCGGACTGCCTAACGGAGACCTTGGGAGGCCTTGAGAAAAATGGAATTATACCGTTTCTGGACCCGCGGCGGCAGCGGCGCATACAACTCGGCTCCGGCCATGGTTTTTTCATCGGGCCAGATGATCGTGTTGCGCAAATGTTCCTGGGGAAGCAGCTTTTTTGCCGCCAGATTCGGGGTTGCCTGAAAGATGTGCCCGGCAAGTTGCGCGGCGTTTTCCGGTTCGTTGAGGAAATTGATAAAGGCCAGGGCCAGCTTCTTTTTCGGCGAAGACTCCAGGACCACAAGATTGTCCAACCAAAGGCTGGTCCCTTCCTCGGGAAAGACAAAGGCGATATTCCTGTTGAGCTCCTGGAGGGTCACGGCATCACCGCTGTAGACCATGGCCATCCAGATTTCCCCTTTCACCAACGGGGATTTTTTATCCAGGGCGGGATAGCCGTACTTTTTCACAAAAGGCCTCTGGCTGAGCAACACCTTTTCGGCGGCAGCCAGTTCCGCCATGTTGCCGCTGTTCACCGAAAAACCCAGCATTTTCAGGGCCGGCACCATGGCGTCCCGCAGATCCTTGATCATGAGGATTCTGCCGCGCAATTCCTTCCGGGGCACAAGCAGATCCTTCCAGCCGCGCACCTCGCCCTTGACCAGATCCTTCCGATAGACGATCCCCATGGTGCCCCAGGAAAAGGGCGCCGCATGCCGCATCAATTCGGGGGCCAGCCGCCCCCAGGCAGGATCGATATGCCTGAGGTTCGGCACCCTGGCCCCGTCCACCGGAGCCAGCCACTTCCGGTTCAGATAGGACAGGCCGTTGATCATGCTCACCAGCACCACGTCATACCCCTTGCCGTTGGTCAGCGAAAGCAGCCGTTCCTGCTCCTCTTCGGTTTCGTAATATATCTGCCGGACCCTGCACCCCTGCTGCTTCTCAAACTCCTTGATCAACCCCTGATCCATGTAATCGGGCCAGTTGAGGAACACCAGCTCCTGGGGATTTTTCCGCGGGGAAGCAGCCTGGACCGGCGGAGGCGAGATGAAAAGAATTGCCCAGAGCAGGGCCAGGGCAAACAGAAAACAACGGCCAGAGCGCGGATGCGAACTTCCCAAAAAACAAATCATTGGCAAACTCCCTTTTCGGCGCATGCTTAAAAAGTGGGCATGGGCATCAGGCCCCATTTATGATTGTCCGTGGTGATTACCACCGAGCGGACCGCATGGCTGGAAGCCTCCAGATCGACGAGGAGAACCGGCCTGCGCTTGAGCCCGACCTTGAATATCTCCGCCGGGGGCACGGGGTGGCCGCCGGTGTCATCCACCCGCATGAAAATAAGCCGCTCGACCTCGTAATCGGTTTCCACCGAAGCCCAGGTCCGGACAAAATTATAAAAAATCCGAAAAAACTTGCCCAAGCCGCCGCTGAAGCGGTGCTGGTGCCATTCGAGAATCTCGGGAAACCGCTCCAGCATGTGGTCGGAAAAGCGCCGATCCTCCTCGGTGAGCAGGGCATTCAAGAAAAAATCCCCGGGCAGCAGATAGACCGCATTGGCCTCCTTGCCTTGCAGGGCATCCCGCACCCGGGCCGAGCCGAGGGCCGCCTGGTAGACAACGAGAATCTCCTGCTCCGGGCGGGGAAACACGGAAACAACCTGACGGCCATCCGCGGCCGTGACCATGGGCAGGGTCCGCACCGTATGGCTGCGCAACCCCACGGCCAGCAGCACGGCCAGGATCACGGTCAGACAGTAGGCCGCGACAAGCCCCAGCCATTTGGGCCGGATCCGGCCAAAAAGCAGCCGATACAACCGCCCCCCCGGCTCGCCGGGCAGAAACATGGGGGTTGCCGCCATGTAGTGCGCATAGGCCTCGGGCTGCTCCTGTTGCATCCGCCACTCTTCATTGCGGGCCAGGAAGTAATAGACAAAGAGCATGGTGAGATACATGATCAGGATGATAAAACGGGGCCAGTACAGCATCAGGCCGAAGCCGGAGATGGCGAGAAAAAGGTACTGCGGATGGCGGATCTTGCCGTAAAAACTGCGCTTCACCACCCCCTTGCCGGTGAAGCGCCCGCAATAGAGCGGGATGGCCGCCAGGGCAAAAAGCAGCAACCCGACAACCATGAGAACCTGCAACAGGGAGATGGCCCGGATCAGCGGATCATCGGGAAACACCAGATGCGGCAGAAAAAATTCCGTGGACCAGCTGGTGAGCGGGCTGGCGGCAAGGGCCTGGAGCACGGGCCCGTACACCGAGTAAAAATAGAGGGCAAAGGGCGAAATCATGATGATGATTTCAATGCCGATCAGACAGTAGGCAATGATCGTTCCGAAAACGAGCAACCTTTTCCCCTTGCCGACTTCAGCCATCCTCTTCCCCTTTGTTCAAAATCGGCGTACCGCAGATGCCGACAAACCCGCAAATGATATCGGAAAGCTCCTGCAAGTCGATGGGCTTGCGCAGAAGCGCGTGAGCCCCGCTGTGCTCAAGCATTTCCTCCATGTTGGGCACATCGATGCCGGTGATAACGATGATGAACAGTTCGGGATACCGCCTCTTGACTTTCTGCAGGAGTTCATAGCCGTTGAGCCCCGGCATTCTGATATCAAGGGTCATGATGGCCGGGTTTTCCTCCTCGAGAATATCAAGGGCCTTTTCGCCGTTGGTGGCGACGAATGTCTCAAATCCCAGTCTCTCCAGATAGGTTTTCAACAACAGGCAGATGGTGTTTTCATCATCCACGATAAGGACTTTTATTTTTTTGTTCATCCATGCTCCTCGATGGTACGATCCTGTTTTCCATGCTATTGCACCGGCGGTTAAATGTGCAAAGCGGATGATAGTCATCGCGGCTGAAGCCGCTCCTACAACAACCGTACACTCCGACCGGTTGCCTTGGCGGAAAAATCACAAACTGCGCGCCTTTTCCCCTTGCCGTTTGTAGCCCTTGCCCTGTCCTCCTTCCCAAAAAAAACTATAGCAGGTGCCCGACAAAACCGTAGATCGTATCGGAAAGTTTCTGCAGGTCGATGGGTTTGCGCAGGAGCGCGTGGGCCCCGCTGTGTTCCAGCATCTCCTCCATGTTGGGCACATCGATGGCGGTGACCACGATGATGAACAGTTCGGGGTGCAGTCTCTTGACCTTCTGCAGGATATCATAGCCGTTGAGCCCCGGCATCCGCATGTCAAGGGTCATGATGGCCGGCTTTTCCTCCTTGAGGATATCCAGGGCATGTTCGCCGTTGGTGGCGATGAGCGCCTGAAAGCCGATCTTCTCCAAAAAAAGCTTCAACGACCGGCAGAAGGCGTATTCATCATCCACGATAAGGATTTTTATTTTCTTGCTCATCCCTGCTCCCCGATGGCGCGGCCTTGTTTTTTATCTATTGGGCAGGACCCCCCCCGGCCCGGCAGATGCGTGGGCAAAAAGATCACAAACCGCGCGCCTTTGCCTTTCTCCGATTCGACCCGAATGGTCCCGCAATGGTTTTCTATGATGGAATAAACAATCCACAGGCCAAGGCCGGTGCCCCGCCCCGGGTCCTTGGTGGTGAAAAAGGGATCGAATATCTTCCCGGCCTCGGCCGGATCGATGCCGACGCCGGTATCGCTGAAGCGGATTTCAACCCCATCAGCCATTGCCCGGGTTTCGACAATAATCCGCTTGTCGCCCGAGGACATGGCGTCACGGGCATTGCTCACCAGATTGAGAAACACCTGGGCCAGCTGATCCTCATCCGCTTCGATGCGGGGAAGGTCGTGGGCATAATGCCGCTCCAGCCGCACATTGTCCAGGTTCAGGTCATACTCAAGCAGGGCGGCGGTCTTGTCAAACAGCGCCTGCACATCGACCAGGCTGACCTCAAAGGCATGCTGGTGGGAAAACGACCGAAGATTGTTGGTGATCTTGGTGGCGCGCTTGATCTGGGCCAGCATTTCCTTAAGATTTTCCCGCATGCCGGCGGGAATCTTCTCAAGCTCCATGACCTGGGCCAGGGTGCCGATGATATTGAGGGGATTAAGGATTTCATGGGCTACCCCCGAGGCCAGGGTGCCGATGGAGGCCAATTTTTCCTGGCGGATGGCGACCTGCTGGGCAACCTGCAGATTGTCCAGGGCCTTTTGCAGCTCGTCCTTCGAATCCCGCAGGGCTTGCTCCGCTTTTTTTCGTTCCGTGATGTCCAGCCGGTATTCGATAACCTGGGTGACCTTCCCTTCCTTGTCAAAGATGGGATGGGCGTGGATTTCGTGCGCGGTTTCCTGGCCGTCCCCGCCCTGCTCGACATACTCCATGAGAAAGGAGTTTTTCTCCTGCCGCACCCGCTCAAGGGGCGCGTATGGCAGTGGCGCCTTGCATGCCTCGGTTGGGCCCGCTTGCCGCGGACAACCTGCCAAACTTGTCAGGTGACGCTGCGCGGAGGAATTGGCGAGCACCACCTGATGGTCCTTGGCATCAACGACAAAGAACGGGTGGGGCAAGGATTCAATGAGTTTGTTCAAAAACCGATTCTGTTCGTTGATCTTCTCCTCTGCCTGTTTGCGGATGGTCACATCGTGGATGATGACGATGGTGGAAGCGCCTCCCTCGCCTGCAACCGGCAGAAACTGCAGGGAAACCAGACGGCCGTTGAGAAGAACCGGCGCCTCTTCCGGAATTTTCCTGGGCGCCTCCGCCGGGCCGTTCAATAACGCGGCCACGGTTTCCAGGGAAAAGCCGCTGAAAATCTCGATGAATTCCGTGCCCAGCAGCATTTCTTCCGGTATCCCCGCCAAGGTTACCGCGGCGGGGTTTGCAAAAACAATCTTTCGATTCGAGGCAAACTCAAGAATCCCTTCGGACACGTTCCGCAGGATTACCTCAAAATGCTTCCGGGAAGAGAGCAGCTCCCTGGTGATCTCCCGGGTTGCGACTTCATCAAGCCCCATGATATCCCGGAATTTTGCCTGTCTGCCGGCAGGGCTCACCATTTCAAGAACCCTGGCCACATGCCTGGCCATATTGTCCATGCTCCCCTTGGCGATGCAGGCATCCGCCCCCAGGGCCGCGAAATCGAGCTCTTCCTCGGCGGCGATGGCCGAGAGAATGACCAAAAATACCCCTTGCAGATGGGGCATGTTCCGGATGATCCGGCACAGTTTTTCCCCGCTGATATTGGGCATCACCAGATCGACAAAAATGAGGTCCGGCGCATAGGATTTCAAAATATCCAGGGCGTTCAGGCCATCCTCGGCGGTGCGCACCTCATGCCCGCCCTTCTCCAGCAGGTTGGCAATAAGTTTGAGCACCATGGGATTGTTATCGACAACGAGGATTTTCCTGCCCATTTTTCTCCTGTGCGCCTCTCCAGCTAAAAAACATGTTCAAGCCATTATAGCATAGCCTGTTCTTGCTCCAGGATTTTTCTCACGCAAAAAATGGGCGGGAAAAATGAGAAGCCGTTACGAAACAGCTCTGATTTCCCGACCATTTTCATTCCGGCTCCTTCTGCCGTTTTTGCCTTCCGGTTGACGAGACTATTTTGCCATAACGGCTTACCTGCAAATTCAGTCGCACGCCTGACCCCTGTCATCCTTTTTTGCAAATTGACTTCTGACAAAAGGGGAGTATAATCTCGCACCAAACCATGACGTCCGGGCCTCGGTCCGGAATGCCGTGGTTTTACGGTTCTCCTTCAAAGAGTGTTGTTGTCCGCCCGCACATTGAGGAGCCGTTACAAAACAACCCTTTGCTTTCTTTATCATTTTGTTACGGCTCCTTATGCCGTTTTATCCATAGATTCGATGACAACCTTTTTTTACAACCACGGCTAACCCGCATCATGGAGTGTTTATGTCGAGTTCCCTACGCTGGAAAATCTTCCTCCTGCTCTTTGTCACCATCTTTGCCGGCCTGACCGTTGCTCCATCCTTCACCAAGGTTCCCGTCTGGTGGCAAAAATATCTCGCTCCGGCGGGACTGAAGCTGGGCCTGGATCTCCAGGGCGGCATGCATCTGGTCCTCAAGGTGGATCTCAAAAAGGCCATTGAAAACAATCTGGATCTGTCGGTCCAGGATCTCAAGGAAGCCCTGGCCGAGAAAAAGATCACCGTGGTCCGCACCGCTTCCACCGACGCCCGCAAGATCATCCTGACCCTGCCCAACACCGGCGCCCTGGAAACGGTCAAACAGACCATCGCCAAGGAGTTCCCCGACCTTGACGGCGACTTTCAGACCGACCAGGGCACCTTCCCGCGGATCATCCTCAGCCTGAAACAGGAAAAAATAGATTTCATCAACAACAAGGCGGTGGACCAGTCCCTGGAGATTCTCCGCAACCGGGTCGATCAGTTCGGCGTGGCCGAACCGGCCATTGTCCGGCAGGGGGCCGACGAGATCGTCATCCAGCTGCCCGGGGTCAAGGATCCGCAGCGGGCTTTGAACCTCATCGGCCGCACGGCCCAGCTCGAATTCAAGCTGGTGGACGACACGGCCGGTCTCAACCTGGGGCAGCTCATCGGCCAGGCCATCCAGGCCGGTCAGTGGCAGGAGGGCGGCAGCCGGAAACAACTCAATCTCGCCTTGCAGAGCAGGCTGCCGGCCGGCACCGAGATCTATTTTGAAAAGGATGTGGACAAAACCACCGGCAAGGAAACCCGGACCCCCATCCTGCTCAAGAGCCAGGTGCTGATGACCGGCGACATGGTCAAGGGCGCCCAGGTCGGAGTGGGCGGCAACTTCAACGAACCATACGTGGGCCTCGATCTTACCGGGCGGGGCGGCACGGTTTTCGGCCAGGTCACGGAAAAAAACGTGGGCAAGCGCTTCGCCATTGTCCTCGATGAGGTGGTCCGCTCTTCCCCGGTAATCCGGGAAAAGATCCTCGGCGGCAGCGCCCAGATCTCCGGCAGCTTCAGCTACGAGGAGGCAACCGACCTGGCC
>DASWIU010000220.1:0-3618 GCA_036397515.1 Desulfurivibrionaceae bacterium
TATGTCCCCGGATATCCAGGCGCCATCACCCACAGTGTCAATTTCCCCTCCGCCGAACTGGTGCCCGCCGCCAACGTGCATACCCGCTTCATCATGATCAATCGCGACATCCCGGATATGATCGGCTTTGCCTCCCACGCCATTGGCGCCAGCGGCATCAACATCGCCAGCTACCTCAACGAGTCCAACGGCACCATCGGCTACAACATCATCGATCTGGAGTCGGGAATCCCGCAATCGCTGGTGGCGGAGATCGAAGCGCATCCGGGGGTGATTCGGACCAGGACAATCTCTTTTGCGGGCTAATGGTGTTCCGGGATGGGTATGAGGTGAGGGTTTGCGTTCGGAGTTCGTAGTATTTCGTAGGTCGGATAGAGCGAAGCGAAATCCGACACGTTTCAGGCGGGATGCGGATGCGGTTGTCGTGGGAATGTCGGGTTTCGTTCCTCTACCCGACCTACTCTTCCCCGGAAAACCTGCACGAATCAAGCGGTTCCCTTGCCATGAACGCCGCGGCATGGCGGGAATGGTACGCTTTCACTGCGGCTTGTCCGCAGAATGTTTTGGCCGGAAAATCAGAAAATGGGGACGGAGCCCGGTTTTCTGGAAAACGGTTGATGAAAGAAATCCAAATATCGGGCTCCGTCCCCATTTTTCCTTTTCAGCGAAGCAGTGAAGAAATGGCGCCCCGCTACTTGGCCGTATTGTCCGCCGCCATCCCTTCCCCCTTTTTTTCCTTCCCTGGCCTTGACCTCCCCGGGTATCTCAGTTAGGTTGTCTTTATCTGGAAACGGCCGGTTCGCCGATTGTTGCCTTAAAGAAATCCCCCGCCGCTGATACGCTCCGCATTTTCGGTTCCTCAAGCTGGTCTTTTCCTTCCGCCCTTGTTGTTCTGGTTTTCCTCCCCCGGAGGACCGGGCCTCAACCAATGCAAACCGGCTTTGCCTTGCTTTTCAGGAGTTAATTCATGGATACCGCAATTTTTACGGCACAGTATTTGAGAAAAACCAACCCGCTGGTTTTTAAGATTATAAACAGTGCCGGAGGTATCGAAGAACTGCGCCGCCTGCTCATCGATTTCACTTTTAATGTGGAACAGAAGGCCCTTGAGGAGGTCAGCCAGGAGGATGCCAATTTTGCCGCCCGCATCCGCGACTGCGGCATCGTCCTGCGCAGCATTCTCAAGCCGGTATCGGAGCAGGGTGCCGGTTTCAGTATCCTGCAGGTGTTGTGGGACCTCGGTCATAATGTGCCGCGACCGGAACTTTCCCCGGCCTTTTACGCCGACCTGCTCCATCTGCTCCTGGGGGTCCAGGGCCAGGGGCCCCGCAAGGCCCTGGATGCCATCCATCTCTCCGCCATCAGCGCCAGCGGCAGAAAGGCGGCGCTTATCCGCACCCGGCAGCTGGACAACCTGTGGGACGAAGTGGACCGGCGCATGGACGCTTTTCCCACGGGCCTGGGCGAAGAGGCGGTGCTGCGCCGGAGGAAGCGGCGGGAAAAAATTCTGGCCGTGCTGGGCGGCAGCATTGAGGACTGGCACAATTGGCGCTGGCACATCCGGCACATTGTCCGTGATCTGGCCACCCTGGAAAAACTGGTCAAGCTCAGCCCCTCCCAGCGCAAGGCCATCAAGGCGGCCAAGGAGCACAGGCTCCCTTTCGGCATCACCCCCCATTACCTCTCCCTGATGGATGACGAAATCAACCGGCGCGACGCAGCCATCCGGGCCCAGGTACTGCCGCCCATGAGCTACGTCAAGGAAATCGCCGCCATCGACGACACCTCCTGCCTGGACTTCATGGGCGAGGAAGACACCTCGCCCTGCGATCTCATCACCCGGCGCTATCCGGCCATCTGCATCCTCAAGCCGTACAACAGCTGCCCGCAGATCTGCGTTTACTGCCAGCGCAACTGGGAGATCGACGATGTCATGGCCAGCGGCGCCTTTGCCGGCATGGAACGGATCGAGACGGCCATCCAGTGGCTCCACGACCACCCGGCCATCCACGAGGTGCTCATCACCGGCGGCGACCCCCTGGCCATGGGCAACGAGACCCTGGCCGCCATCCTGGCCAAGGTGGCGGAAATCCCCACCGTGGAGAGGATCCGCATCGGCAGCCGGACCCTGGTCACCCTGCCCATGCGGATCAGCGAAGGACTGGCCGGGCTGCTCGGCCAGTACCGGGAACCGGGCCGACGGGAGGTGGCGGTGATGACCCATATCCAGCACCCCTACGAGATTACCCCGGAAACCGCCGCCGCGGTGAACCGACTGCGGTTGCACGGCATTCCGGTCTACAACCAACTGGTCTACACCTATTACGCCTCCAAACGCTTCGAGGCCGCGGCCCTGCGCCGCCACCTGCGGCTGATCGGGGTGGATCCTTATTACACCTTCAATACCAAGGGCAAGGACGAGACTCTGGCCTATCGGGTGCCCATCGCCCGTCTCCTCCAGGAACAGCAGGAAGAGAGCCGCCTGCTGCCGGGTCTGGCCCGCACCGACGAGGCGGTGTTCAATGTGCCCCGCCAGGGAAAGAACTACCTCCGCGACCGGGGCTACCGGAACCTGCTCACCATTCTGCCCAACGGCAGCCGGATGTATGAATTCCATTCCTGGGAGCGGAAGGTTTCCCAAGAGGCCGCCACCTTTACCACCACGGACGTGCCCCTGCTCGACTACCTGGAACGGCTGCAAAAAGACGGGGAAAGCATCTCGGACTACGAAACCATCTGGTACTATTTCTGACGATGTTTCGCATCTCTCCGAAAAACACTTGCCCGTCGGCTCGTTCCGCTCGCTTGTCTCCTGGATTCTCATCTTTGGCGCAGGAATCCCGAGAGCAGGCAGAACAATCTTTTTCCGGTTTTCTTCCCGGTTTTGTATACTGAGATAACAGCATCTTCAACCAGTTCGTAGGTCGGATAGAGCGAAGCGAAATCCGACAAGTTTCAGGCGGGATGCGGATGCGGTTGCCGTGGAAATGTCGGGTTTCGTTCCTCTACCCGACTTACTCTTCTACTTTTCACTGGAAAAGCAGCCTGTCCCCTTTTGTTTCGCCCATCGCATTTGGCTATTCCGGGGACATAATACTCATTACGGTTTGTTTTTAAGATAAATAAGTATTATGTCCCCGGATATCCCACATCGCATCTCAGTCTCATTCCTGTGGCCTTGACGTCTGAAATCTGTCGAGAAAGCGAGATATCTCAACGCAAAATATGCCAACGATATCCACCGGGAAAGCTAGCATGAGTGCCGCTGCAAAGATAAACCCGACAGCAAGACCAAACTGACGGTTCATAGCGACGCCGATGAGACTGACTATCAATGCCAAGACGATAGCGCCATTGCCGATGGCCATAGCAACGCTACCGATTCTCAGCCCCAGCCTTGCCTTTGAGGTAACAGGAGTAGGGACGATATTTTTTTTGATCCACCATACGGCTGACACAAGGCCAATGACAAGTGCGATGGCAATGTAGTTAATGTTGTAGTAGATGGGGTCAATCTTGCCGGGATGGATAAAAAGTGACTTAATTGGAGGTGCAACCCATCCAATTGCGATCATCGAGCCTACTAAAACAAGCGCAAGAAAGTAGTTCAGATTTGCG
>DASWIU010000221.1:0-5075 GCA_036397515.1 Desulfurivibrionaceae bacterium
TCTCCGCAAGTTTCTTGATGTCGTACAGGGGTTCTCCCTGATCGGTGTAGCCGATGGGGGCAAGCTCCGGGAAAAACTCGCCGGTCGCCATGCTGGAGGCCTGGCTGATCATCTCCCGGATTGCCGGGGGGCCAAAAAGAAACAGCCATTTCACCGCCTCGGACCAGACCTTGCCGTCCACGGTTTCGCTGTGCAGAACCTGGAGCGCCATGCCCAGGTCCCATTCATCCTTGAATGCGGTCATTGTTTTCCTGTAACTGTTTCGCGGCACCGCATCTGCGTTGTCCTCGGCCGGCTCATGTGCACCAGCACACTTCGCCGACCTCTTCCTGGCATCTGCACCACTGCTGGACAGTTACGCTCCGTGGTTTTTTTCACTTTTCGGCTCCAGGCCGGATAGTTCGTTTTCCTTTCCATCCCCTTTTCATCGTCCGGCCAGGATATGCTTCAGCGATTCGATCACCTTGCTGGCCTCTTTTTTGGAAAGCGTCCCCACCTCTCCGGTCTTGTAATATTTCTTTAAAAAGTTGGCGTAATGGGCCGCATCCCAGGCAAGATCCTCCACCAGATGTTTGAGGTACATCCTCTGCCGAAAGGTGATGCCTTCCCGGTTGGCGCGATAATGGCCGCTGCGGGCGAAATAGCGCATGAGCCTCTGGAAACCGGCCTCGTCCAGCTCCCTGGCCGAGCGGACCCCCGCCACCTTTTCCAGGGTGTCGCGGTATTCCGCATCGCTTATCGCCAGCTCCTTTTTGACAATATGGATGACGGCGAGTTTCTTGTGATCCAGCACGGCGCCCTTCTCCTCTTTTCAGATGGTTCTCCCGGCGGGCTTCAGGCCAGGCCGCGGAGGGCAAGGTCCGCGAAAAACAGCGCCTCGTTCGTGAACAGATGGGTTTGCAGGCCAAGGGCTGCCGCCCGGTCGATGTGGCCCGGGTTGTCATCGACAAAAAGGGTATGTTGGGCTTCGACCTTGAGGGTTGCGAGGATGTCGGTGAACAGGCTCGGCTCGCGTTTGCTCTTGCCGAGATAATAGCTGTTGAAGACCCGGCTGAATTCCTGGAAAAACGGCTGCCGCGCATTGAGGCGGTCGAGCCAGTCGGTCTGGTCGCTGAGAATCACCGGGTTCAGCCCCTGGTTCCTCAAGGCGCGGACCGCAGCAAGCATCCGGGGTCGCAGGATAAAGCGGCTGAGGATCGCCTCGGTCAGGGCCCGGTCTTCGCCCCTGATCCCGGTTTGGCTGCGGACCAGCTGCCAGTAGGCCTGCTCCGTGGACCTGCCCGTTACATAGCCGCAGGCGTAGATGGCCTCGCTGGCGGTGTGGAAAAAAAAGTCCGGGTCCAGGTCGTTTTCCCTGGCGATGGCCGCCAGCCCAAGGGCGAAGCCCTCTTCGGCCAGGACGCCGCCGTAGTCGAAGAGGACGGTGGTGATGGAGGTGGCGGCTGCCATGGTTCAGCGGCTGGCGAGCAGCCGCCGGATCCGTTCCTGCATGGGCGGATGGGTGCTGAACAGGTTGGCCAGAGTCCCGGCGGAGAGCGGGTTGACGATGTACATCTGGGCCGTGGCCGGGTTGACCTCCAGGGGGTGGCGGTGGTTGGCGTCTTCCAGGCGCTGGAGGGCGCTGGCCAGGGAGGCCGGGTGGCCGCAGATTTGGGCGCCGGTGGCGTCGGCCAGATATTCGCGGCTGCGGGAGATGGCCATCTGGATCAGGGCCGCACCAATGGGGGCGATGATCATCATCACGATGGTGCCGAGCATCCCGCCGCCGCCCTCTTCGTCGTCGGAGCCGCGGCCCATGCCGAAGAGCATGGCCCACTGGGTCATGGTGGCCAGGGAGCTGATGGCCCCGGCCATGACCGCGGCCATGGAGCTGATCAGGATGTCCCGGTTCTTGATATGGGCCAGCTCATGGGCCAGCACGCCTTCCAGCTCCTCGCGGCTGAGGATGTTCATCAGCCCCCGGGTTACGGCCACCGCCGCATGGCTGGGGTTTCTCCCGGTGGCAAAGGCGTTGGGGGTTTCGCTGTCAATGAGATAGACGCGGGGCTTGGGCAGTCCGGCCCGCATTGCAAGGCCGGCCACCAGGCTGTGCAGCACCGGCGCCTCGCTCTGCGCCACCTCCCGGGCGCCGCCCATCTTCAGGGCCAGCTTGTCGCTGAACCAGTAGGCGAAAAAATTCATCGCGATGGCCAGGAGCAGGGCCACGGTCATGCCGCCCTGTCCCCCCATGGCCTGGCCGGCCACCATGAAAAGGGCGGTCAAGGCCGCCATCAACAGGCCGGTTTTTATCGTGTTTCCCATGGATATCCTCAATCAAGGGTAAGGGTGCAAGGTTCAAGGCTCAAGGTTAATGATTCAAGGCTTAAGGCTAATATTTTGTGAGGGAATATAATTCGGGCGGCAGCCAAGTCAAGGGGGGTCGGCCGGAAAATGGAGGTCGAGCATGGGCCATTCCTGCTCCCGGGTCTCGGCAAGATAGCAGAACCGGTCCCACTCCACCTCCCCGCCGGAAATCGGGCATCTCAGCCGGACCTTCGCTTCGCTCAGCCCGATCACCTGCCAGTCTCCGCCGCGCGGACCCGCGGCAATCTGAATTCTCTGGCCGATGACAAAGGGGAAGGGGTTGAAAACCGTGACCTGGTGGCGAGGCATGGCAAGGCTCCTTGTGAGTAACTATCCAGCTTGAAGCCGGAAAGTGAGGAAAACCACGGAACGTAACTGTTCAGCAGTGCCGCAGATGCGCGACAGAGGCCTGAAAGCTATACAATCAGTATGCTTTCAGGCCGATAACAAAGCAGATGCGGTGCTGCCGGGCAGTTACCCTTGTGGTTGAGTTCAGGGCAGGTACACGAGCAGCGCCCCGCTTTTTTCCCGGTCCTTTTTTTCCCAGAGATAGGCGAGGATCGCCCCCTCGTTTTTCATCATCTTGAGCCGGGCCTCGATGACGTCCTTGAGCACCGAGCCTTCCGGCGAATGGAGCCCCTTGCCGGTTACGACCAGAACGGTTTTCAGGTGATTGCGCTGGGCCCGAGCCAGAAAATTCTTCGTCCTTGCCTCCGCCTCGACGGCGGTGCAGCCATGGAGGTCGATCTGCTCCTGGGGCGGGGGGGAGTTTCTGATCGCGGCCTGCAGCGACTGGGCCGGGGTCGGCAGCTCCTCTTTTTCCGTGAGCATCTCGGCCAGGGTCGTGGCGGGAATCCCGTTTGCCAGCGCCTCGGCAAAGCTGTCCGGGAGGCCGTCTTCCTGATCGTGGGAGAAGAGGACGCCCAGGTCATCACTGGCCGTCAGTTTGCGGATGGGCTCTTTCCCGGCTTTTTTTTTCGAACCCCTGACGGCTGGTTCTGCCTGCCGGGGGGAGCGGTTCTGTTTGCGCATGGGTCTTTGCTAAGGGAGAGAGGGGAATGGGAGAAATAGTGCTTCCATACTCTATGCATAGCGTTTTTCCGGCGAGGAGACAAGAGGCAAACGATGGCCCGGCAAAGAGAGGCCTGGGACACCATTTGTCCCAGGCAGGGTGGTATGCTCTGCCCATGCCGGAAGAAATTCCAGCCGCAGGGATACTGAAAAACTACGGGCAAGCCCTTTGTTTCTTGCCGGAATCTGTCCGGTGCAATACGGTGAATCCTGACAGGGATACTGGGTTGAGGGAAAAAACGGGGGGCAGCGCGGAACTTGGTTGTCAATCCTGTGGTCAGTTGCCGTGACTTCTGTTACGGTTTTTTCACCCGGCACTTCGTCAACCCCTTGGCCTGCTTGATAAAGGCGGTATCAAAGGTGGCGAACTGGGTGCACTCCTGGCTTGATGCCAGGTGCAGGGCATCGGCAAAATCCAGCCCCTGCCGGGTGAGGGCAATGGCCTGGGCCATGATTCCCGGCCGCGGGGTTTTCACGTTCGCCAGGCCGAGGATATTGACCAAGGCCTCGCAGATGGCGGCTGATTCGAATTTGTAGGCATAGCGCAGAACCCATTCGGTTTCGAGGATGACGGTTTCCGGGATAAAGATATCGTGTTTGCCGAACAGGGCCGCAGCTTTTTGGAACTGCGCCTCGTCGTCGCGGGTGAGCAGACGGACGACGACGTTGGTGTCAACCGCGACCATGGCCGGCCTCCTCCGCCCCCTGGCGGATGGCCTCCTCCATCTCGGCGAGGGTTTTGGCCTTGCCGTGGTATGGAAGGCAGGCGGCGACTTCGGCCAGGGTGGTTGCCGGGAAGGGGACCGCCGGTTTGAGCAGGATTCCGTCGCCGGCGTCGATGAGCTCAAGCCGCTGGCCCGGCTCCCAGTGGTGTGCGCTCCGGAATGGTTTCGGGATGATGACCTGCCCTTTGCTTGAAAGAACCGTGGTTTTCATGGGGAAAGCTCCTGGTAAGAAATTTGTAAGATTACTGTAACCAGTGGTGTGCGGTTTGTCAATATCCGGCTGGACCGGAGAGGTGGAAACGGTTGCAGGAGCGGAAGCAGGAATGAGGAGAGGCCGCAACGGCTTTGCCGGAAAAGAAGCGTTGGGCCGCTGCACCAATTGCTTGACAAGATTGGGGAGTTGGATGAAAAAACAGATTCCGGTGCTTGGCTTTCGCCAGGTGAAATCTTTTACTCCGGGAATATTCGAGTTTTTTATGGTGAGGGACTCGTTATGAACAAGGAAAAAGGCCACAAACTCGCCGTGTTTGAAGGGCGACAGGTACGAAAAACATTTCATGATGGCCAGTGGTGGGTTGGCATCGCCGATGTGGTGGCTGTCCTTACGGATTCAGTGAACCCTGCCGATTATTTGAAAAAAATCAGAAAACGTGATCCAGAACTGGCTGCGCTTTTCAAAGGGGGGGGACAAATTGTCCCCCCCCTAATCCTCAAGCGGGACGTTGCTTGCTAATTAGCTATTGTCGAAATTAGAAAAATAGAAAGCAACGTCCCCCGGGGTGCTCGCTTTAAAAAAATGAGCGTTTAATGATCTATGAATATTGAGAAATTGGAAGAAAAAATCAAATCGCTTGTCGCGAATCTTAACGAAAAAACGTTCATCTATGACCTGTTGCTTGCATACGAACAACCAAAGGCATCAATCACTCGGTTACA
>DASWIU010000222.1:0-2787 GCA_036397515.1 Desulfurivibrionaceae bacterium
TATCCCTTGGCCGGGACAGCTTTGCGGGGCGTTGAACAAAGTGTGCTGCACCTGAAAACGATGCAATAAGGGAAGAAGCCGGGTACTGGACATGGGAAAAAACAACCGCCGTGCCGCAGTATCTTTACGGGAAATGGCCGAGGAGATGGGAATCGTGAACCTGGACAGGCTACAGGACAAAACGATACGCAGCATCACCGCCGACTCCCGCCAGGCAGGCCCGGGTTCGTTGTTTGTTGCCATCCCCGGGCTGACCGTGGATGGTCATGATTATCTGGAAGCGGCCGTAAAAAAAGGGTGCGCCGCCGTGTTGGTGGGCAAGGGGCGCTGCCGGGGCTGGAAGCATGCCAAGGTTGCCTGTCTGGAGGCGGCTGATACGCCAAAGGCCCTGGGGCAGGCGGCGGCCGGTTTCCATGGCCAGCCGGCCCGGCGGATGCTGATGATCGGGATCACCGGCACCAACGGCAAGACCACGACCACCTATCTGCTGGAGTCGATCATCCGCCAAGCCGGAGGCAACCCCGGGGTGATCGGCACCGTGAATTATCGGTACAACGCGGTGGAAATTCCCGCCCCGTTTACCACCCCTGATCCGGTGAGTCTGCACCGGATTCTGGCGGAGATGGCGGAGAGCGGCGTCACCCATGTGATCATGGAGACCTCCTCCCATGCCCTTGAGCAAAAAAGGGTGGCCGGCATCCTTTTCGATGCGGCGCTTTTTACCAATCTGAGCCGGGACCACCTTGATTTTCATGGGGATATGGCCAGTTATTTTGCGAGCAAAAAGATGCTCTTTACCGAGTACCTGAAACAGGACGGCAAGGCGGTGGTCATCTGCGACGAGCGGGATGATGCCGGCGCCGACTGGGGCAGGCGTTTGCTCACCGAACTGCGGGCAGACAAAACCCTGGGCTACACCGGGAAAAAAGGGCGAACCCTGCTGGACTGCGGCTTTCGCGGGACCGCGGTGGCCGTGCGGGAGGCGCGGGAGAGTCTGGCCGGAACCGTGGCCTCCCTGGCAACCCCGGCCGGGGAACTGCGGGTTCGTTCCGATCTGGTCGGCACCTTCAACCTGAAAAATCTCCTCGGTGCGGTTGGGGTGGCGGTGGCTCTGGGGATTTCCCCAGAAGAGATTGTTGCCGGTCTGGCCCAGGCCCAGGCCGCGCCCGGACGCCTGGAGCGGGTTCAGGCCCCGGCCGGGGTCAGCGTTTTTGTGGACTTTGCCCATTCCCCGGATGCGCTGGCCAATGTGCTGCAGACCATGCGCCGCCTCACCAAGGGCCGCCTGATCGTGATTTTCGGCTGCGGCGGAGACCGCGACCGCGGAAAGCGGCCGCTGATGGGCAAGGTTGCCGGGACCCTGGCCGATGTGGTGGTGCTCACCTCGGATAATCCGCGCAGCGAAAGAGCAGCCGATATCCTGCGGGACATTGAGGCGGGGCTTTGGGAAACCCCCTTGCCGCGCCTGCGGATTGAGGCCCTCCTGGCGCGGGAAGCGATGCGGGGCTACGACATTATTCCCTCCCGCCGGGAGGCGATCAGGGAAACCATCCGCCATGCCCAGGCCGGCGATGTGGTGCTGCTGTGCGGCAAGGGGCATGAGACCTATCAGATAACCCCGGAAGGGAGATTCTTTTTCGATGACAGGCTTGAAGCCGCAGCCCAGGCCGCGGTGCTCAACTGGTAATGGTCGGAAGAAGCGGTCAAGCTCTCTAAGGGGGGGAAGTGATGAATTTGGCAATGGTGCGCATCACAGGTGCTTGCGGCATGAAAAACGGAAAAAAGGAAAAGAATCCCGGCTCCGGCTCTGGCGCCATGCAGAATCCGGTCTGGACCCTGTCCCAGGTTCTTTTGGCCACCGGGGGCAGGTTTCTTTCCGGCAGGACCGCCGCGGGGTTCCGGCGGGTCTGCACGGACAGCCGGGCCATTCAGCCGGGGGATCTGTTCGTGGCCCTGCGCGGCGAGACCTTTGACGGCCATATGTATCTTGCCCAAGCCGTGGAAAAAGGGGCTGCCGGGCTGGTGGTCGATATGGTGCCCGAAAAGATGCCGCCGGTGCCCGTAGTGCTGGTAACCGATACCCTCCGCGCCCTCGGGGATCTCGCCGCCTACCGGAGGTCGCTGATGGCGGATCTGCAGGTGGTGGCGATCACCGGCAGCTGCGGTAAGACCACGGTCAAGGAGATGATCGCCGCGATTTTAAGCAGGGAATACAACGTGTTGAAGACCCAAGGCAATTTTAACAACCTGATCGGCTTGCCGCTTTCCCTGCTGCCGGTTGAATTTCACCACGACTTCGCGGTGATGGAGATGGGCATGAACCAGCCCGGCGAGATCGCCCGGCTCACCGAGATCGCGGACCCGGACATCGCCTGCATCACCAATGTTCAGGATGCCCATCTTGCGGGCTTGAGCGACATCTCCGGGGTGGCCAGGGCCAAGGGCGAGCTCTTCGCCGGAATCAAGGCCTGGGGCAAGCTGGTGGTCAATATCGACGACAAAAGGGTGCGGGGCATAGCCCGGCGCTGCAGCCAGAAAAAAATCACCTTCGGTCGCAGCCCCAAGGCGGATATCCGCAGCCTGCGGCTGCGCAGCCTGGGTGAAAACGGCATGGCCTTTACCCTAAGGATCGGCACCAACGAGGCCCGGGTGAAGATCCGGGGGTTGGGGGCGCACAATGTCCAGAACGGTCTGGCGGCAGCGGGCATGGCCCATGCGGCAGGGGTGAAGTTTACCGATATCGTGGCCGGGCTGGAAAGCTTCGCCCCCTTTGCAAACCGGCTCCAG
>DASWIU010000223.1:0-10333 GCA_036397515.1 Desulfurivibrionaceae bacterium
GTTTAACCTGGCACGAATGGGCTTCATTTATTGAATTGTGCGTTTTTAGGCGCGCAGGTTAACTTTTACGTTGGCATCCATAAAAACTGAGAACAAACTCTATGCTCAAACTTAAAAATAAAATACCTAGCGATTTACAAATACTGAGTGAAATATATAAAAATCACCAGCAAGAATTTTACAAATACTCAGAAAGCAACGTTAAAAAAGATTCAAATATCTATACTCCAATAGATATTCCAAAAATAGCCACTCATTTTAAAACAACAAATAATATTATATTTGGCCGTCTTTATTACAGCATGGAACGAAAGTACGGTTACACAAAAGAGGATGGTTCAAAAGTTTGTCTTTTTACTCCTGTATGTGGGCAAGAGAAAAATTGTGTCAATTTGCCAATACTCATTTCAGTAATTTCAGGCCTGCAACAAGAGTTAAGCAATTTACAAAAATCATTCATGGTGAGTTTTATTGGTGTTATTATTGCGCTATTATCCCTTACTCATAGTTGCAGCCAATCAAGTTCGAGTACTGAAAAAGACAAGGCAATTATAAATGCGTTTAACCGAATATCAATTCCCAAATATGAGGACCAAAACGATATAAAGATTGGTCAGGATTACGATTTGGACCATAAAAATTGTTCAAAATGTCATACTCCCAAAAATTAAACTAATAACGGATATCCGGGGACATAATACCTATTTCTCTTGCCAATCCTATATGTTGTAAGGTATTTTTTTCACATGGCACGCATGGCAAGGGTAGTAATGCCCGATTATCCACATCACGTAACCCAACGCGGTGTTCGTTCCATGGAAATCTTCCATGATGACGACGACCGGCATGAGTACCTGCGCCTGATGCGCCAACAGGGTGACCGTTTCGGTCTGCGCTTTGTATCCTACTGCCTGATGAGCAACCATGTCCATCTGGTCGCGGTGCCCGAACAGGAGGACTCTTTGGCGAGGGCAATCGGCGAGGGCCACCGGCTTTACACCCGCATGGTCAATTTCCGGCAGGATGTCAGAGGATATTTATTTCAGGGTAGATTCTTTTCATGCCCCCTTGATGAGAAATATCTCTATGCCTGTGTGCGTTATGTCGAAAGAAATCCCGTTGGGGTGGTCAAGGAGATAAAGCATGCCTGGGACTACGAATGGTCCAGCGCCCGGTATCATGCGGGGATGGTCAATGATGACCCGTTGGTGACGGAAGATGGGATGCTCGCAGGGATCGACGACTGGCGTCTTTTCCTGTCAAAAGAAGATGACGGCCTTGATTTTCTGCGCGAAAAAACGCGGACCGGACGGCCCTGTGGCAGCGAGACCTTTTACGAAAAAGCAGAACGCCTGACCGGCAGGGGCTTACACCAAGGGAAACCAGGACGGAAATCCTCTGAAGACAAGCAATAATTAGGTATTATGTCCCCGGAATTCAATGCGGAATTCACATTATGTCCCCGGAATTCACAAGACAAACAATAATTAGGTATTGTGTCCCCGGAATTCACCATTTCGCACCCCGAGGCTGGTTGACATCACAATGTGAAAGGCGTACTCTTTATAAAAATATATACGTCTTTGCATTTACTTTTTGGAGACCGCCCATGCACACCAAACTCACACTGCGCCTTGAAGAGCAGCTCATTGAACAGGCAAAGTCTTACGCCACACACGCTGGAAAATCAGTGTCACAGCTTGTGGCTGAATACTTTACCCTGCTGACTTCCAAGAAAAACAAGCCCTCTTCCCCAGCAGCCCCCATAACCCGCTCCCTGCGCGGCTTGCTGCGGGAATCTCCCTCGAATGAAAAGGATTACAAGAAATATCTTGAGGAGAAGCACGGTTGAAAATCCTGCTCGACACCAACGTCGTCCTCGACGTGCTCATGGACCGGGCACCGTTCGCGGATTCAGCGGTTGAGCTGTTTTCAAAGGTGGAAGATGGAACCGTCATCGGATACCTGTGCGGCACCACGATAACCACGGTGTATTATCTGACGGCCAAAGCGGTGGGGGCAGCAAGGGCGCGGAAAGAACTCGGAAAATTGTTGACCATCTTTGAAATTGCCCCGGTCAACAGGCATGTTCTCGAATCCGCGCTTGCCGCTGGCTTTGCCGATTTTGAGGATGCGGTGATCCACGAAGCAGCCCGCCACGCGGGAGCCGATGCAATCGTCACCCGCGACCGGAAGGATTACAAGAAATCCCGACTGGCAGTGTATACCTCGGAAGAGATGGCAAAAATACTGGCTGCGCACGGAAACGAATGACAGGCAACAGAAGGCTTCTGGGGACGGAGTTAGTTTAATAGCTTGCGGGCTTGTTACACTATTAAACTAACTCCGTCTCCCAGAACTCCCCTGTGAGCAACCGCCCCGGATCTCAGCACGCAGCACTCAGTACTCAGTCCTCCCTGCGCAAATCTCCTTGCACCCATTCCCAAAACACCCCTCACTTGTCACACCACACATTCATTAACATTTCAACAAGATACATATTATTCCCCTTCCCTGGCATCCATCTTGCTTTAAGCACGGGCATCGGCAACGGCACCGTTTTTCAGCAAAATACCTTTACACCCGCGAGCCCATGGCCAGACGACACATCCTTCTTGCAGAAAGCAGGCCCAACCTGCAACACAGCCTCGGCCTCATGCTCAAACAGGCGGATTACCGGGTAAGCCTTGCCCAGAGCACGGAAGAGGCGCTGACCCTGGCCAAGGATTTGCGCAACAGCCTGCAGCCCGTCGAGCTGCTGATCGTCGATCTGGATTCGGCCTTGCCCGAGGCGTGCCGCGCCTTCATGCACACCCTGTCCGCCAGCGGACTTGCCATCCCCTACCTGGTCCTGGCGGAAGAGATCCGCGATCAGACGGGCGATGCCTTGAGAACAAACGGCTGCCTGGCCTGCATCGCCAAGCCGTTCGAACCGGAAACCTTGCTCAACAGCGTACGCACAGCCCTGGCTCAGCTCTCGCCAGGTGAAAGAGAGGAAAAAACCAGCACAAAAATCCAGTGAACCAACCCGAATAATCATTACTTTTTCAAGGAGAACGATCATGCAGAACAAGCAGTTGCGCAGATGGCTTCCATTCCTGCTGTTTACCGGCCTTCTGGTAGGCAGCCCGAACCTCTCCGGCTCCTTGGCCTTGGCCGCGGACCCGGCACCACAGACGGCCCAGAGCGCCAACACCTTTGCCGGCAAGGTCACCGGCAAATCCAACAAGGCCAAGACCATCACCATCGAGGTGAAGGGCAAAAACGAATTCCTCAAATTCGATGACAAAACAGCGGGCATCGAGCACGCGGTGGTGGGCGAGGCCTCAATCATCGCCTTTGAGATGCGCGGGGCCGACCGGTTCGCCACCAGCGTCAAGCCCAAGCTTGCCACCCTGCCGGAAGGCGTAAAGGAAATCAAGGTCGACGAGCTGGCCAAGCTCATCGCCGTGGGCTCGGACGAGGCCAACTACGTGCTGGTCGATTCCCGGCCTGCGGCCCGTTACCATGAAGGGCACATCCCCACCGCCATCTCCATCCCCGAGACGGTAATGAAGAAAACCGGCGCCGCCTTTCTGCCCGGCGACGCAAAGATCAACAACACCCAGCTCATTTTCTACTGCGGCGGCCCCACCTGCGGCATGAGCCCCAGCGCCGCGAAAATGGCCAAGCAGATGGGCTACACCAATCTTCACGTCATGCTCCAGGGCATCCCCGGCTGGAAAAAGGCGGGAAAAAGCGTGACCGCCTCGGAAAAATTTGTCCAGACAGGCAACACCGTCCTCATCGACCTGCGTTCCAAGGAGGAGTACGAGGCAGGCCATATCCCGAGGGCGCACAATATCCCCATGGCCTCGCTGGCCGCAAAAGAGGATGACTTCCCGATCAAGGCCCCGACCGTGGTCTACGCCAACTCCTTTGACGAGGCGCAAAAAGGCTACAACATGATCAAGAAATGGGGCGTCAAGACGATCTCCATCTGGCCGGGCGGCGACAAGGCCTGGGCGGCCAAGGGCAACAAAATGGCCTCCGGCCCCACCCCCGCTGCCATCTCCTGGGTAAGACAGATGGGCAAGGGCGAGGTGGGCGTGGCTGAGTTCAAAAAGTGCATGGAAGGCAGCGCCAATCAGATGATCCTCGATGTCCGCACCAAGGATGAAGTGCAGACCGGCGCGTTCAAAAATTCCATCGCCATCCCCTTGGACGAGATCGAAAAGCGGATCAGCGAATTGCCCAAGGGCAAGGAAATGTTGATCCATTGCTCCACCGGAGCCCGGGCCGAAATGGCCAAAAATGCCCTGGACAAGGCAGGGCTCAAAAGCCGTTTTCTCGTTGCCGACGTGGAGTGTGAACAAGGCAAATGCGAGGTCACGGACTAACCTCTCTGCTTCTTAAGAAACAGCCGCCTCGCCGGGGTTGTTTTGCTGTGCAAGGCCCTGCCGGAACCATCCCTCCGGCAGGGCCTTTTTTTCGACTTTCTCCTCAAAAATCCCTCGCTATCGGCAGAGAGAAGAACATCGCCCCACACGGGGTATGCCAAAAAAAATCGTCCCGATCCGACCTTGAAACATTTCCATGCCCGCGCCTCCTCTTTAATAAGCCCACCCTTTTTCTTGACAAAAAAAAACGCTTCCTGGGATAATAAAAAAGCACGGATTCAAGAACCAGCCGGTTTTTCCCTCCGTTTTGTTCCGCTTGCAGGTGCCCACTCCACCAAGAGGCACGACCATGGAAAAAGCCCTCGTCTTCGCAGTCAAGGACTGCGCCCTGATCACCATCGCCACCGGCCGCAAGGCCGTCAATCTTGCCGAACTGCGGGACAATCTGCAGTCGGTCAGCATTGACAGCATCTACCACCATTTCTGGGGCGGTCTCCTGTCCCCCCGCTTTGAGGAACGCGAATTCCACAACGATTTCGCCGGCTGGATCCGCCACAGCCTGCGCGAGCCCGAACTGGCCGAACAGTTGGCCGCCATCGATCCCGCGGAAGCCGAGAACATGGAGGCGATTCGGCAGGAACTCCTGGAGATCATCGAAGAGCGCTTGGAGCAAAGTGAAAACGCCCACTGGATGCCGGCGGCCAGGCAGTTCGAGTTCCTCCGCGGCCAACTGGTCGTTTTTGACACCCATCGCCGTCTGGAAAAGCCCGCGGACCTGGCCGAGCAGATCCCCAAGATGTCGACCAGCAGCATCTTCTACCATTTCATCGATGCCCGCAGCCGGATGCCGGAAAGCAACGACGATTTCCGTTTCTGGCTGACCGGCTGCGGGGAGGAATACCTGGACCTCTGTGCGCAGCTGGCCGCCATCGATCCCTTCTTTTCCAGCCTCAGCCAGGTCCGCCAGGAGCTGAGCGAACTTTTCAGCGCCTATTTCGCGGGAGGTGTTGCATGAGCAGCCTGCTCGAATCCTATGCCGCCATAACCGGGCCCGATGTTATCGATCATCTCCGTCAGCTGGCGGAATCCCTGCGCGGCACCAAGGTTGTTCATGTCAACTCCACCCGGATCGGAGGCGGGGTGGCCGAGATCCTGGAAAAATTGGTGCCGCTTTCCAACGAACTGGGCCTTGATACCAGCTGGGAGGTGATCAATGGCGGAGAGGAATTCTACCAGTGCACCAAGGCCATGCACAACGGACTGCAAGGCAACCGGGTGCACATCGGTCTGCCGCTCCTGACCGCCTACGAAGAGGCCAATTCAGCCAACGCCGAAATCCTGCGGGAAAAACTGAGTGAGGCGGATTTCGTTTTTATCCACGACCCGCAACCCGCCGGCCTTCTCGACCACTGCCCGAACCGACGCGGCAAATGGGTCTGGCGCTGCCATATCGATGCCAGCCATCCCTACCGGCCGGTGTGGAAATATCTGCGCAAAATGGTGGACAGCTACGATGCCAGCATCTTCTCCCTGCCCGCCTTTGCCCAGCCGCTGCGGCATCCGCAATACATCATCCCGCCCAGCATCGATCCCTTGAGCGACAAAAACATCGAGCTGCCGCAAGAGGAGGTGGACCGGGTCAGGGCCGAGTTCGCTCTTGATCCGGCCCGTCCCCTCCTGGTGCAGATCTCCCGCTTCGATCGCTTCAAGGATCCGGTGGGCGTCATCCAGGCCTACCGGCTGGCCAAAAAATTCATCCCCAGCCTGCAGCTCGTTCTTGCCGGCGGCGGGGCCAGCGACGACCCGGAAGGGGACATCGTCCTCGCCGAGGTGCGGGAGATGGCAAACGAGGATCCGGACGTCCACATCCTCCTGCTGGCGCCGGACGCCCACCGCACCATCAACGCCTTGCAACGGGCCGCGGATATCGTCCTGCAGAAATCGACCAGGGAGGGTTTCGGGCTCACGGTCACCGAGGCCATGTGGAAGAGCAAGCCGGTGATCGGCGGCGACACCGGCGGCATCCGGCTGCAGGTCATCAACTACCACACCGGTTTTTTGGTCCACACCCCGGAAGGGGCGGCCCTGCGCATCCGCTATCTCCTGCGGCAGAAAACGCGGATGCAGGAGATGGGAATCAAAGGCAAGGAATATGCCCGGGAAAACTTCCTCCTCACCCGGCATCTGCGCGAATACCTCACCCTCATGGTCGGCCTGCGCCATAAGGACGAGTACCGCATCGAACTGCGCTGAGCCGCCGTGGCAACCCCGGCCCCTGCTCCGGATAGGAGAGCCCATGTATCAAAAAATGAAGGTCTGGCCAGGCAAGCCATACCCGCTGGGCGCCACCTGGGACGGCGAGGGAGTCAACTTCTCCATCTTTTCTCAACATGCCGACAAAGTAGAGCTCTGCCTCTACGACCACCGGGGCCAGACGGAGCTCGAACGCATCAATCTGGCCTGGCAGACCGACCAGGTCTGGCACTGCTACCTGCCCGAGGCGCGGCCCGGCCTGCTCTACGGCTACCGGGTCCATGGCCCTTACGCCCCCGAGGAGGGGTTGCGCTTCAATCCGGCGAAGCTGCTCCTTGATCCGTATGCCAAGGCGTTTTCCGGCCAACTGCGCTGGCACGACGCCCTGTTCGGCTACCGGATCGGCAGCCACCTCGCCGATCTTTCCCGCGACCGGCGCAACAGCGCCCCCTTTCTGCCGAAATGCCAGGTAATCGATCCGGCCTTTACCTGGGGCGATGATCGGCCGCCCTGCACCCCCTGGCATGAGACGATCATCTACGAGCTGCACGTCAAGGGCTTTACCTGCCTCCATCCCCACATCCCCAAGGAACTGCGCGGCACCTATGCCGGCCTGTCCTCGGCCCCGGCAATCGATTACCTCAAGCGCCTCGGCATTACCGCGGTGGAGCTGATGCCGGTGCACGCCTTTGTAGACGAACGACATCTCGTGGAAAAAGGGCTCCACAACTACTGGGGCTATAACTCCATTGGTTTCTTTGTCCCGGAACGACGATATTCGGCCAACAGCAAGATCAACGAGTTCAAAACCATGGTGAAGGTCCTGCACTCGGCGGGCATCGAGGTCATTCTCGACGTGGTCTACAATCATACCGCCGAAGGCAATCAACTGGGCCCGACCCTCTGCTTCCGGGGCATCGACAACCTTGCCTACTACCGTCTGATGCCGGAGGAGCAGCGTTATTACATGGACTTCACCGGCTGCGGCAACACCCTGAACATGTCACACCCCAGGGTGCTGCAGCTGATCATGGACAGCCTACGCTACTGGGTGCTGGAGATGCACGTGGACGGCTTCCGCTTCGATCTGGCCTCGGCCCTGGCCCGGGAGCTGTACGAGGTGGACCGGCTCGGGGCCTTTCTAGACATCATCCACCAGGACCCGGTTCTTTCCCAGGTCAAGCTGATCGCCGAGCCATGGGACTTGGGGACGGGCGGCTACCAGGTGGGCAACTTTCCCGTGGGTTGGACCGAATGGAACAGCAAATACCGGGATACGGTCCGCGCCTACTGGAAAGGCGAAGGCGGCACGATCGGCGAGTTCGCGCACCGGCTCACCGGTTCCAGCGATCTCTACGAACACGGGGGCAGGCTTCCCTATGCGAGCATCAACTTCGTCACCTGCCATGACGGATTCACCTTGGACGATCTGGTCACCTACGAGCAAAAGCACAACGAGGCGAACCTGGAGGACAACCGCGACGGCGGAAACGATAACCGCAGCTGGAACTGCGGGGCTGAGGGGGCCAGCGCGGACCCGCGGGTCAATGGGCTGCGAGCCCGCCAGAAACGCAACTTTCTCGCCAGTCTTTTCCTGTCCCAGGGGGTACCCATGCTTCTTGCCGGAGACGAACTGGGCCGAAGCCAGCAGGGCAACAACAACACCTATTGCCAGGATAACGAGCTGAGCTGGCTTGACTGGACCCTGTATGAGACACAGAAACCGCTGCTCGACTTTGTCCGCAGCCTGATCGCCCTGCGCAAGGCGCATCCCGTTTTCCATCGCCGCCATTTCTTCCAGGGCCGTCTCATCAAGGGAGGGGGAACCAAGGATATCATCTGGCTGACCCCTGCCGGCACGGAAATGACCGATGAGGAATGGCAGCATGATTTTGCCCGCTGCCTGGGACTCTTTCTGGCCGGGGATGCCCTGGAGGAGCAGGACGAAAAGGGGCGGCCCATCCTGGACCAAAACTTCCTCCTCTTGATCAATGCCCACCGCGAACCCATTCCCTTCACCATTCCGGCCCTGGGTTCGGTGACCCGCTGGCGGGTTCTGCTCGACACCGGAAGCCCGGAGGGAAACCCGAAGGAAAAATTCACCTGGAGCGCCAAGGCCCCCTACCCGCTGCGCGAACATAGCCTGGCACTTCTGGTGGAATCCCGGGGACGGGAAACAGACCCCCATGACAACGAGACATGAGCACCAGATGGCGTTCGGGGCCGCGCTCCTGCCTTCCGGCGGGGTGCGCTTCCGCCTCTGGGCGCCGGGAGCGGAAAAGGTTTCCCTCTGCCTTGAGCGCGACGGGAAAAAGCTTTTTCTTCCCATGCCCCGCCTGGAAGAGGGCTGGTTCCACCTGGAAACCGAGGAAGCAGCCAAGGGCAGCCGCTATTGTTTTCAGCTGGCCTCCGGCTTGCTTGTTCCTGATCCGGCCTCCCGCTTTCAGCCCGGAGACGTCCACGGACCAAGCGAGGTGATCGCCCCGGCCGATTTCGCCTGGCACGATGACGCCTGGCGCGGCCGCCCCTGGGAGGAGGCGGCGCTCTATGAGCTGCATGTGGGCAGTTTCAGCGAGCAAGGCAGCTTTGCCGGGGTGGAGCAGCGCCTCGGCCATCTGGCCGAGCTGGGCATCACCGCCATCGAACTGATGCCGGTGGCCGCATTTCCGGGCCGATACAACTGGGGCTACGACGGCGTGCTCCCCTTTGCCCCGGCCAACAGCTACGGCCGACCCGAGGATCTCAAAAAGCTGATTGCCGCGGCCCATGCCAGAGGCCTTATGGTCCTGCTCGACGTGGTCTATAACCACTTCGGCCCGGAGGGCAATTACCTGCACCACTACGCACCCCAGTTTTTCACCGAGCGGTATCAGACATCTTGGGGGGCGGCCCTCGACTTCGACGGACCCGAGAGCCTCTGGGTTCGGCGTTTTTTCATCGAAAACGCCCTCTATTGGCTCACCGAGTACCGTTTCGACGGCCTGCGCCTCGATGCGGTGCATGCCATCCACGACCGGAGCCGGCCGGACATCCTGGAAGAGCTGGCCATGGCGGTGCGCGCCCATGTGCCGGGGCAGCGCCATGTCCACCTGATTCTGGAAAACGACCGCAACCAGGCCCGTTATCTGCGGCGGAACCCCGAGGGCAGCCCCTGCTGCTATACGGCCCAGTGGAACGATGATCTGCACCACTGCCTGCATGTTCTCCTCACCGGCGAAAAAAGCGGCTATTACCGCGACTATGCCAATGAGCCCATCCGCCACCTGGCCCGCTGCCTGGGCGAAGGGTTTGCCTATCAGGGCGAAGCCTCCCCCTACCGGGACAACACCCCGAGGGGCGAGCCAAGCGGGGGGCTACCGGCCACCGCCTTTATCGGTTTCCTGCAAAACCACGACCAGATCGGCAACCGCGCCCTGGGGGAACGGATTGGCCTGCTCGCCGAGCCGACAGCCGTGCGGGCTGCCCTGGCCCTTCTTCTGCTGGCGCCCTCGCCGCCCCTGCTCTTCATGGGCGAGGAGTGGGGCAGCAGGCGGCCTTTTCCCTTTTTCTGCGATTTTGCGCCGGAACTTGCGGAAAAGGTCCGGGAAGGCCGCAGCCGGGAGTTTTCCCGCTTTCCCGAGTTCAGCGCACCGGAAAGCCGCGAGCGCCTCCCGGACCCCACCGCGGAAGCGACCTTTCTCTCCGCCAAGCTCGACTGGCAG